>CAZYFL010000222.1:0-4340 GCA_964646805.1 uncultured Elusimicrobiaceae bacterium
GCCCGACTGGGCGGCGTTTAAACCGCAGGACTTTCGCTACTGTCTGAATCGCAGTATAATTTAGCAAAAGGACGTTTCAGCCATGGAAAGCCGCCAGATACGCAAAAGTTTTTTGGATTTTTTCGCCAAACAGGGGCATCCCATCGTTAAATCCAGCCCGCTGATACCCGAAGGCGACCCCACGCTTCTTTTCACATCGGCCGGCATGGTGCAGTTCAAGCCTTACTATCTCGGCCTCAAGACCGACATGAAGCGCGCCGCCTCCTGCCAGAAGAGCCTGCGCACCACCGATATAGACAATGTGGGCCGCACCATACGTCACCTGACTTTCTTTGAAATGCTCGGGAATTTTTCTTTCGGCGACTATTTTAAGAGAGAATCTCTGACCTGGGGCTGGGAATTCCTCACAAAGGAACTGGGCCTGCCCGCAGACCGTTTCTACATGTCCATCTATAAGGGCGGCGTAGCTCCGCGCGACGAGGAAGCCCGCGCCATCTGGGAAAATATTCTCCCTAAAACCCTGCATTCCCATATTATAGAGATGGGTGATAAGGACAATTTCTGGGCCATGGGCGACACCGGCCCCTCCGGCCCCTGCTCCGAGGTTTATTGGGATCGCGGCGAAAAATACGACCATAAAAGCTGCGCCGGTCCCGGCGCCTGCGACTGCGATCGCTACATAGAGATCTGGAACCACGTCTTCACACAGTTTGACAAACAGGCCGACGGCGTCTTCAAGCCGCTGCCCCGCAGGAACATAGACACCGGCATGGGCCTTGAGCGCCTCGCTTTTGTGGTGGAAGGCAAAGAGTCTCCGTTTGAAACCTCGCTTTTCCAGTCTATAGTGCAGGCTGCCTCGCGGCTGCTTAAGGTAGAGCCAGGCTCGTCCGAAGAGGCCGTCCCGGCTTTCCGCATTATCAGCGAGCATTTGCGCGCTTCCTCTTTCCTTATAGCCGAAGGCATCATGCCTTCCAACGAGGGCCGCGGCTATGTGCTGCGCCGCCTGATACGCCGCGCAGCCCGCTATGGGCGCATACTCGGCGCCAAAGACCCCTTCATGCACAAGCTTACGCCCTCCGTGCGCGAGATATTCGGGGACGTGTATCCTGAGATAACAGAGGTTGAAAAACAAATCTCCGCCGTCCTTAAATTTGAGGAGCAGGGCTTTATAGAGACCCTGGAAACAGGGGAAAAATTCCTAGCCGATCTGCTGGAAAAGTATCCGCGCGGCGTTCCCGGGGCCGAAGCCTTCAAGCTTTATGAAACCTACGGTTTCCCCATAGAGCTGACGCGCGAACTGGCGCTTAAAAAGAACATCCCGCTGGACGAAAAAGGCTTTGAGGCCGCCCGCAAAGCCGCCCAGGAAACGGCCCGCGCCAACTGGAAGGATTCCGGAGAGAAGGACGGCTTTATTTTCCAGACCGCGGAGGAGAAATTCCCCGCCACGGTCTTTAAGGGATATGAGGGTACGGAAACGGAGTCTAATCTTCTCGGCCTGCTGGACGCCAAAGGCAATATTGTAGAATTCCTGCCGGCCGCTTCGGCTGGTTACGCTATATTGGACATTACGCCTTTCTACGCCGAATCCGGCGGCCAGACGGGAGATGCCGGCCAACTTTTATCCGGCGAAACCGAGCTTGCCGTGGTTTCCGGCACCTGGAAGCCGGTGACGAAGATTTACTTTCACCAGCTGAAAACCATTGCCGCCATGAAGACCGGCATGAAGGTGCGCGCGAGAGTTTCCGCCCTGCGCTATCATACCGCCTGCAACCATACCGCAGTACATGTTGTAAACTCCGCGCTTAAAAAAGTTTTCGGGGAAAGTACCCGACAGGCCGGCTCCGAGGTGGATCCTTACAGGTTCCGCTTTGATTACACCATTACCAGGACGCCCCCCAAAGGGGAAATGGCGGAGGTGGAAAAAATAGCTAACGACGCCATCAGCCGGAACTTCGGGGTTTTTAAGATGGAGCGGCCGCTTAAAGACGCCGGGGAATTCGGAGCTACCACCCTGCTCGGCGAGAAATACCAGGATCCGGCGCGCTTTGTGCTTATAAACAGCGGCGGCTGGGATTCGGCCGAAGACCGTTACAGCCTTGAGCTCTGCGGCGGAACGCATATAGATTCTCTGGGCGAACTTGTGGTCGTTAAGATACTTAAGGATTCCTCCGTTTCGCGGGGAGTGCGCCGCATAGAAGGCGTGGCCGGACCGGCCGCCGTGGCTCATCTCGCGAAGCTGGCCGGGTTCGCGGAAGCGGCGGCCTCCAAACTTTCCATCCCTCCGCAGGACCTGCCCGCGCGCGTGGATCAACTGCTGGAAAACATTAAAGAGCTGAAAGCCTGCAAAACAAAGACCGCCACTGCGGTTTCATTAAAGGAAGGCCGTAAACTTCTGGTAGAGGGGATAGACGGTTCCGGCTCGGGCTTTCTGGTTTATGATGCGGGCGCGCTGGGGATGAAGGACCTGCGCGGCCTCTCCGACGAGATAAAAAAAGATATGAAGTCCACCCTGCTGTTCATTTACTCCAGGGCGGAGGGCAAATTTTCTTTCATAATTACCCATACGGGGGATGTAAGGGTTGACGCCTCTGCTGTAGCCAAGAGCGTGGCCGACGTGATAAGCGGTTCGGGAGGCGGCCGCAGGGACTTCGCCCAGGGCGGCGGCGAAATCCCCGCCGACCTTCCGGCTTTTGAAAAAAGCCTTGTAGAACTGGCAAAAAAGCATATATAAGCGCGACAGTGCGAGAGCGGGATAGCGCACCCCCCTGCGGGATCCTGGTGATCTCTCAATGCGTGGCCGGTCGCGCGCAAGTGCAATGCTCAGGTGCCTTAATCGGTGGAGGTAGACGTGGGTTGGCCAAGTGGAAGGAGTCAGGTCGAATCGACTTTTTACGTCGAACACCCTTGAAATCCTCCGGTGCATAAGATAGACTATATGTATTCAACCATATATGAAACATTTGGTAATTATTCAGTCCCTTTTTTATTTAGCCGCAAAACTGGGGAAATCGGTCAGCAAATTGCAGTTGCTGAAACTGATGTATTTCTCCGATAAGTTGCACCTCATTAAATATGGTCGGACAATATCAGGCGACCACTTTGTGGCTATGCTTTTAGGCCCACTTGGTTCTACGACTTACGATGTGCTTAAGTCCAATACGAACCCGGAAGATCATAAAGAGTTCGGTTCACTGTTTAGCAAGACCGGCTCAGACAGTTTCGCGGCAAAAAAGAAATTGTCAGAGGTAAAGCTCGATTGGCTTTCTGTAACGAATAAAGAAGTGCTAAACACTATCCTTGATATCTTTGGCGGCGAAGATGCGATATCCTTATCAGCCTATTCACACACCTACCCAGAATGGTTCAAGCATGAATCTGATTTTAAGACGGGTGTGGTAAGAGTGAAAAAAATATCCACCACGGAATTATTCTCTATCTCCTCAGTAAAAGAGCGGCTCCCGATTAAGAAAGAAGACCTGGTCCAGGCAAAAACCATATATTCAGAGTCTTGCTTGTGATATGCCATCACTGCAAGAAGCATTCCTTACAGCGCTAAATACCTGCGGCATTATTCGCTTTAGAGACAAGCGACTAGACCAATCCGTGTCAGAGCACTACTATGTCGCTATCCCAGTGGATAGAAACATGAGCCTTTTGCTCTGTATTATAACCTCGCAAGTTCAAAAAAGAATTGACTATGCGAAGCGGATGAAATCCATAGACGGCTTAGTGAAAGTTTCAAAAAAGGATATTCCATACTTAGACATGGAGTCAATAATAGACTGCAATCAGACCTCTTTAGTTCCTAAAACGTCCGAGAAACTATACTGGTTGGAAATCAACACATTTAAAATGTACGGGGAATTATCATCCGCTGTCCGTAATAGAGTGTTTGCGGCCATTCGCAAAAGCCCGGTTGTAGCGGAAGCCATAAAGCAAATGCTCCCAAGCTGGAAACTACGGTAACCTTTGCATTGTGTCGCGGGTCTTGGTAAAATTAAAGCGCGCTCAGTTGACTTTCCGGGGGCCGTTCTATTTAAGGGCCTTGTGCAGAAGCCTACGGGTGACTGAACGCCGCGGCGCCCTTAACTATTTGAAGCGGAATCGCAAACACGCCTTTTACAATGACAGGAGCCTTTCAATATTTGGGGCCTGGAATTGAGGGGTTGATATTTGCGGTTTATCTACGTAAATTTGCGCGCCCGTGGTGAAATGGATATCACAGGAGCCTCCGAAGCTTCTAGTGCAGGTTCGATTCCTGCCGGGCGCAACCAGTTGGGCGGATTTAACCTGAATCCTGCAGTTCAGAGTAATTCTCCTTGTAGAAGTAAGGGAACAGA
>CAZYFL010000223.1:0-4339 GCA_964646805.1 uncultured Elusimicrobiaceae bacterium
CATCCTCATTCTGACTCCTGAATTCTGACTTCTGGCTACCTGAGCAGTTACAAATCACTATCAAAAGATACTCACAACTATGATAAAAGGATTTTTTGAAAAGAAGGCCGGTTCTAAAATATTTTATCCGGCATGCGACTATCCTCACACAAAAAAATATTTGACAAAAGTGCGCGGAAGCCGGCTGTGGGTGGAAGAGGAAGGAAGCGGCAGCCCCATAATACTCCTGCACGGAGGACCAGGCGGAGGACACTGTTATTTTCACCCCGCCACATCACGCCTGGCCGCGCGGCACCGTGTAATCTATTACGACATGCGCGGCGTCTATATGTCTGATCCTCCAAAAAACGAATGCCAGGGCGTAACGGAAGACGCGAGAGACCTTGAAGCCCTCCGCCAGTTCCTCGGCCTGAAAAAGTTTACGCTGCTCGGCCATAGCTACGGCGGCATCGTCGCGCTCGAATACGCATTGAAATACGGAGCGAACCTCTTTAAACTTATTTTGTGTTCAACGCCTGTTTTCTGGACCGACAGGGACAGAAGCGCCCTTTACGCCGCTTCGCCGCGGCACAAGGCTTTTGAAAAAACCTGGAAATCCTGCGCCGTAAAACAAGAACAGGATAGACTGTACTATAAGTGGAACTATTCCAACCCGCTACCGCGGCAAGCGAAAAAATATAATGAGCTTTCACGGCTTGCCTATACCACTCAAAAAGCGGCCAAACTAATGTCTGCCTATGAAAAAGATAAGTATGTTCCGCGCTGGGAAAAACTGGGTAGAATAAATATACCGACGCTGCTTATGTTCGGGAAACGGGACCCTGACATCCGCCCAGATAAAGCCATAAAACGCTTGTCGTTATATGCACACATAAAAACCGCCATTTTTGCAGGTTGCGGACACGACCTTTTCACGGAAAAGCCAAACAAATTTACCGCGGTCGTAAACAATTTTACTTACGACTCGCCCCAAAAGCAAAGCGGTAAAGCACCTTGGCAAAACATAAAAATACGACGCGTTAATGATGATGAAAAGTATCTGAGCAACCGGATCAAAGATTTGACCGGCAAAAACCCGACCGATCTTCTTGTGCCTACCAGTAAAGTTCAGCATGCATATTTCGGGGCGTTTCGGGATGGAAAAATGATCGGGTTTTCCGTAGTGCTGAAAACCGACAGGTGGATACTGGATGCACTGTACGTTCATCCGGACAATAGAGGCTGCGGAATAGCCGGGAAATTGACGCGGGCCAGGATAGATTTTGCCCGGCAAAATGGCGCCGAAAAAATATGGTACTGTTGTGATGACCGGAATACGATCAGCGTATGCTCACATAAGGGTTATAAATTCACCAAGGTCAGACAAGCCTCCCCCGAAGAGGCTCCAGAACCGTCTCATTGGTATAAATTGAAGATTCCGCAGGGTACGCTTCGCTATCGGGCATCGGTGTTGAAATATGCGTCCACACCTTCTATTGCCGGTCGTGGTGGGCATATAGCCGTTGTTGGAAAAAGATTTAGAAGAATTGTCTAACGCAACATGAGCATAAAACCGGCTTCGACTTTTTCATCGGCCCCTACTTCAGGATGTCTGCCATGGCTCTGTTTACGGCTGCGGCGTAATCGCTTCAGACGGCCCATATTTGCAGGTTTTCCGCCGGATTCCCGGCGGCAACGGATTCTCCGGCGAGAACAGCGGTATTGTAGAACAACATCTGCACATTTGCCAATCGAATATTCGGAATAAGGATTTCTTCTTTTACCCCGGGGGAAATTTCATCTGGCCGGCTGCGCGGCCAAAACGGACGAGGTGTCCAGCCGCCTATTGACGCACCAAGGGGCGTCTGCTATAATAACACTGAGGTTTAATAATGCATGTATAAAAGAAGACAAATATTGGTAAATCGAGGGAACGAATCCTGTTTTCTATGGGGTCCCAGGCAGACAGGAAAGACGACTTTGCTAAAAGAGCTGTTCCCGGACTCGTCCTTCTACGATCTGCTCTTGTCAGACCACTATGGCCGGCTCCAGATGCAACCCTCTTTGCTTCGCCAGGAATTACTGGCCAAACCGCCCAAAACGCCTGTCATTATTGATGAAGTACAGAAAATCCCCGCATTGCTTGACGAGATTCAGTGGCTCATCGTCAACCATAAGATTCAGTTCATACTAAGCGGTTCCAGCGCACGCAAATTGAAACGCGGCGGCGCCAATCTTCTGGGCGGCCGGGCGCTGCGCTATGAGCTCTTTCCGTTGACTTCCGCCGAGATTCCGGATTTTGATCTGCTCAGAGCGCTTAATAACGGCCTTCTCCCGCGGCATTACCTGGCCGCCGGAGATGCCCGGAACTTTTTGGAAGCTTACGTGGGGGAATACCTGAAAGAAGAGATAGCGGCTGAAGCCCTGACCAGGAATATTCCCGCTTTCAGCCGGTTTCTTGAGGCGGCCGCCTTCAGCAACGGGGAAGTGGTCAATTACAAGAACATCGCCTCGGACTGCGGCGTCAGCATGCCCACGGCAAAGCAGTATTTCGGCATACTGGAAGATACTTTGATCGGTGGAATGGTGCCGCCGTTCTTAAAACGACCCAAGCGCCGCACCATTCACGCGCCAAAATTCTATTTCTTCGATGTCGGGCTGGCCAATTACCTGCTTAAGCGTGGGCGCATAGAGGCACATAGCGAGGTTTTCGGCCGGGCTTTCGAGCATTTTATACGGCAGGAACTGGCGGCTCACAGCCGCTATTCCGGTTTGGGTTACCCTGTAACGTACTGGCGCACATCTTCACAGGTGGAAGTGGATTTTATCCTTGGCGATCATCACACGGCCGTTGAGGTCAAAGGAACCGCCTTGGCAGGCCCGCATCATCTGAAAGGGCTGAAGGCGTTCAGGGAAGAGTACAAGGTGAAAAATTCTATTGTGGTGTCCATGGACCCGAAGCCCAGACTAATAGATGGCATCACAATACTGCCATGGAATATATTTCTGGCAAAACTTTGGGCCGGCGAGTTGATACTGTAGAAGGGAAGGCCGCAGGAGGTTCAGCCGGCGGACCAGCTCAAAGCGGGAGATGCCGACTCCCGGGCCAAAGCGGTTTTGGTCAGACGAGGTGTTTTTTAAGACGTTCTGTGAGTTGGCGGGCTTCCAATTCGACCGACGGCGTAATAGTTGTGAATCTTGTTCAATAAGGGACCCCAATTTTGACGGTAATCGAACAATCCATCCAACTGGGCCACATTGCCCCAGGCCCCGGAAACCGGCCTTTTTGAGATGAAGATTTTTACAATATGTTAGCGGCGGTCCAAAAGTATACAGTTTCCGCCGGCATTAAGCGTACAGTTTGATCATTTTTCTCCGTTTTGGGCGCACACCGTCGTCCCTCCAGCAGGCAAAACAAAAAAATCGGGTGCTGCCCGTAGCCCCCGCCCGGAAGTTTCACATCCCCAGTTGGCGCTGTTTTCTTTTCTTCATTCGATAGCTGCTCCCTTCAATCTTAACCAACTCCCCATGTTCGATGAGCCGCTCGGCTATAGCAGTCGCCACGGCATTGTCCTGGAAGACCTCCGTCCAGTCTTTAAACGCCTTATTGGTCGTTATTATCATCGAGCTGGATTCGGCCCGTTTTGATATTACCTGGAAGAATAGGTCCCTATTGCCCCAATTGCCCCACCCCTATTGCCCCACGGCTCTTGCCGGGGTAGCCTCACTGCTCGAGTCCCTCTATTTCAAAATCCAATTTCTTGTAGAAATTCGGATACTTTTTGATTAAAGATCGTGGGAGTTTCCAGGTGCGGAACATGTCCGGCTCCTTCTACCAGAAAAAGTCTACCGTTTTTATAGTATTGCTGCATGGTTACGCGTCGATCACGATTCTTCCGGTAATTTGCGCCGTCTATTTGCAACATCGGTATCGGAACGGACTTTATCCGTGTGGAGATGTCCGTATCAGTGCCGCCCATGATCCCAATAGCCGGATGCCAGCGAGAACATCCGAACTTTAGCAGGTTTAATGCATTTTCCTGAGAAATTCCCATGCCTCCAGCTACCACCCCGCTGAAATTTTCTAATTCCCGGTAACAGGCAAGTTTAAGCCCTTGTCCGCCAGTTTTGTTATCGACGAGACGCTGCTTCGCTTCAACGTATGTTGTGCTGGAAGGCGAAACCGTGATGCCGGTTCCTTCGGCGATAAAACCTTTCAAACAGGGAGGAGATGTCGCAAAATACACAGCGGCAATTTCCTGACCCCGGCTATGCCCTATGACTACATGGGGGCCGATTTTTAGATTTTTTGTAACTGCTCAGGTAGCCAGAAGTCAGAATTCAGGAGTCAGAATGAGGA
>CAZYFL010000224.1:0-4335 GCA_964646805.1 uncultured Elusimicrobiaceae bacterium
CCAACATCTTCATTCTGACTCCTGAATTCTGAATTCTGTCTACCTGAGTAGTTACCAAAATTCTCCTAATCTAGGTAGTCCCTCAGCATCTTGCTGCGGGAGGGGTGGCGGAGCTTACGGATGGCCTTCGCCTCTATCTGGCGCACACGTTCGCGCGTTACGCGGAAGATCTTGCCCACTTCCTCAAGCGTCCGAGGGTAGCCGGTCTCTATGCCGAAGCGCAACTTTATTATCCTGGCCTCGCGGTCCGTGAGAGTGTCAAGTATCTTGGTCACCTCGCGGCGGCGTAACAGGTCCAGCGCCGAGTATGAAGGGGGGAGCCCGGTCTTGTCCTCAATAAAGTCCTCAAGATGGGAATCCTCGTCCTCGCCTATCGGCGTGGAAAGGGAGATCGGGTCCTGCATGATCTTCATGGCGTTTTTCACCTTATCCATGGAGATATGCATATGCTTTGAGTACTCTTCTATATGCGGGTCCCTGCCGAATTCCTGGCGGTACCTGCGCGTCACTTTCATCAGTTTTGAGACCAGCTCCTTCATGTGCACGGGTATGCGTATCGTGCGGGCCTGGTCGGCGATGGCGCGGTTGATGGACTGGCGTATCCACCAGGTGGCGTAGGTGGAGAACTTGAATCCGCGCTTATATTCAAATTTCTCTACGGCTTTCATCAGGCCCAGGCCGCCTTCCTGTATCAGGTCGGACAGTTCCAAGTTGGAGTTGACGTGCTTCTTGGCGATGGAGACTACGAGGCGGAGGTTCGCCCTTATCAGCTTCAGCTTATCCTGCAGTATCTGGTCTTCCAAGAAGGCGATCTTGTCGTTCAGGGACATGAAATCGTCGGGGTTTATGGGCAGCGTGCGTATCAGGTGATGTTCGCGCTCTTTTACCGCTCTGATATTCCCGAGGGCGGCTTCCACTTCCTGCGGGTTGTAGCCCCATTTAGACTTGAAAGCGCCGGGCCTGAGTTTGCCGTAGCCCACCAGATCGTGGTCGCTTTGCAGTTTCACCAGATCTCCGTATGTCTTCTGATATTTTTCCAGCTCCAGGCGGTACTCGCGTATTTTGTGGGCCAGGTTCTTTATCTTGTTGGTCAGGCGCTTTATCTTTTCCAGGTTCAGATTCAGGTTGATGATGTTTTTTACTATGTCCTTGCGCTTCCTGTCTATGACGCCTTCCAATTTCTTGCGCAGCTCGTTTGAAATGGAGGGGTTTTTGGCGCGCCCGGCGAGACCGGCTATCTCTTTTTCGGTGCGGGTGATAAGTTTCGCAATGTTCTTCATCTTGCGCTTCATCGCCGAGAGTTCCTGGTCGGATTTGCGGCCGCGCGGCATCAGCTCCTTCGTGGTCATCTCGTCCTGCTCAATGAGGTTTTCCCAGTTGCGGATCTCGCGTGTGGTTATGGGAGATTCCAGCACCAGCATGCGCAGTTCGCGCTCGCGTTCGCGGATACTGCGGGCCAGCGTAATTTCCTCGTCGCGGCTAAGCAGCGGCACCCTGCCCATTTCGGACAGGTACATGCGTATGGAATTGGAGACGTCGGGAGTGGCGCTCCACTCCTCGGTGTAGGCCTCCCGTTCCGAGGCGGCCACCATTTTAAATTTCTTGCGGTCCACCACCTCTATGCCCAGGTCCTCCAGCGTACCCATCAGCGTATCTATTTCCTCGCTGGACATTGAGGCATTGGTGAGCGAGCGGTTCATTTCCTCCAGGGTAATGTAGCCGTGCTCCTTGCCCAGTTCCACCAAATCCCGTAAAGCTTTTTTTGCCTGTGCCATAGGTAGTCTCCTTGGATTGCAGCTCTTCAGCGCTCTTTAGCAGGGGATTTAAGCTCGGACATAAGCCTGCTGTACTCTTTGAGCTGCTGCGGGTCCATGGGTTCCGCGGCTTTCAGCTCTTTAGCCCGCCTTTCAAGGGCAAACCGCTTCAGCATCCTTATCGCCCCGGCCGCATTCTGCGCACCGGAAATTTCTCCGCCCAGATCCGTCCCGGCCAGCTCCATTATCAGGGCGGCGTCTTCCGTGAACTGTGCGGCCAGCGCGGTGGCGGCCCTGGCCCTTTCCGCCGGCGCCAGGGCGCGCATGGCGCTGAAAAGTTGCCGGGCAAGCGGACTTGAAAAATCCTCCGGCTCAAGAAGGGCCGCCGCCTCTATAAGCGAAGAGTCCCTCAACAGCAACTGCACGAAGCCCCGTTCTATGGAGGGCATGGCTTTTACGGCCTGGACCGCGCCGCGCTTTACTTCTTTCTGCTCCGCGTTGGGGGTTTTCTTCAACTGTTTGAGCACAGCGGCCTCCTCCACACCGAAGCGCGAGGACAGGGACTTCACCCATTCGCTCCTTAAAATCTCGTCGGACTGTTTAGCCACGGTTTCAAGAAGCGCCGCTATTGCCTGGGCCTTCTCCTGGGAGGAGGGCGGGGCTTTCCTGCCCTTAAAAAAAAGGTTCATCCGGAAATCCAGCGGGTCGACGGCTTCAGCTATCTTCTTTTCAAACTCCCCGCGGCCGTACTCGTTAAGGAACTCGTCAGGGTCCAGCGTGCAGCCCAGGTCCGCAAGGCGGACATAAAGCCCTGCCTCCATAAAGAGCTCCGCCGCCCTTACCGAGGCGTTTATCCCGGCGCGGTCTCCGTCGAACATTACCACAGTGTCTTTCGCATAGCGGCCTATCAGGCCGGCGTGCTCGCTGGTAAGGGCCGTACCCAGCGGAGCTACCGCCCAATCCACGCCGTGCTGGTGCGCGCCTATCACGTCCATGTAGCCTTCAAGCAACAGCAGTCTGGCCGACTTGCGTATCTGCGGCAGGGCCTCGTGCAGGCCGTAAAGCGTGCGGCGTTTGGAAAACAGGACGGTTTCCGGGGAATTCAGGTACTTCGGTTGCGACCTGTTGTTATTGAATTGCGCCTGCCTGCCGGCAGGCAGGTCGCCTTTGCTACACCCAGGGGACAACACACGCCCGCCGAATGCCACTGTGTCTCCCGCCTGGTTGCATATGGGGAACATTATGCGGCCGCGGAAAGTGTCAGCCGCCAGCCCGCCCTCGCGCTCTGTTATAAGCCCGGCTTTAAGCGCCAAATCCCGGCTCCAGCCCCTGGCTTTCATCTCATCTATCAGCGCCGTCCCGCTTGCCGGAGCCCAACCCAGTCCGAAACGCTCCACGGTGGCCTTGCTCAGCCTGCGCTCACCCAGGTAAAGCCGGGCCTTCTCACCTGCGGGAGAAAAAAGCGTCTTGTGGTAGAAGGCGGCCGCCGCGGTCAGGAGCTTCTTTATCTCCAGCCGCTCCCTGTCGGCTTCGGTTATTGCATGGGAGCGCCCGTCGCCGTATTCAACGCCGGCTTTAAGGGACAGCTTGCGGGCCGCCTCGGGGAAAGTGAGGCCCTCTATCTTCATTACGAAGGTGAAAATATCCCCGCCCTCGTTGCAGCCGAAGCAGTAGAAAATCTGCTTGTCCGGGCTGACGGTGAAGGAGGGGGTTTTCTCGTTATGGAACGGGCAGGGCGCCTTGTGGTTGCGGCCGGCCTTTTTCAGAGCTGGCACGTATTCTCTGACGACATCTACGATGTCCAGTTTTTCCCTGATAAGTTCTATGACGGGGGATGAACTCATGATATAAATTGTGCCCTGCAATAGGCAAAAGCCGTCCGCCCAGAGCGGACGGCTTTTGTGCGCGTTGTTTAGAACGACCTTCTGCCTTTGCGCACCTTGCGGCGGGCTTCCTGGGACTTCAGTTTGCGCTTCATAACGGGAGTCATGTAATGCTCCCGCCGTTTTATTTCTTTGAGGATGCCGTTGCGCTCGCAGTCGTGCTTAAAACGCCTGAGAGCCTCTTCTATAGATTCATCGTCTCTTATTTTGATAAATGTCATGCTAGTCACCACCTTTAATATTTACCGGGATTATCCGGAAGGCAGCGGCGGTAGAGTTTTGATCTTTATCTTCTCTACCCCGGGGGCCAGAGCAGTTTTCTTCCGCCGAGCAGGTGGTAATGCAGATGGTCCACCGACTGCCCCGCGCCCCTGCCGTTATTTGTTACCAAACGGAATGCGCCTTCAATCTTTAGAAGTTTTGCGGTTCTGGCCGCCGCCAGCTGCAATTTCCCCAGCAGTTCCGCGTCGCTGTCTTCCGCCGCAGCCAGGCTGGTTATATGCCTGCGGGGTATTACCAGCGCATGCGCGGGGGCCTGCGGGTTAAGGTCAAGGAACGCAATTGTGTCCGCGTCTTCGTATACAACCCTGGCTATCCCGCCCGCAATTATTTTACAGAAAATACAATCCGCCATTAATTCTATTTTAGTAACTACTCAGGTAGACAGAATTCAGGAGTCAGAATTCAGAATAGCCTGC
>CAZYFL010000225.1:0-4330 GCA_964646805.1 uncultured Elusimicrobiaceae bacterium
CAACATCTTCATTCTGACTCCTGAATTCTGAATTCTGTCTACCTGAGTAGTTACAGGTATTCTAACAAATCCAAGGGAGCTTTTACAGTTTCAGGGCGCGTTGGAACTCTTTGACTAGCGCAGGGATTATCTCAAAGACGTCGCCGACTATGCCGTAAGTGGCCAGCTTGAAGATGGGCGCGTCAGGGTCCTTGTTGATGGCAACTATAACCTTTGAGGACTGCATGCCCGTCAAATGCTGTATCTGACCCGAGATGCCGCAGGCGATGTAGAGTTTGGGGCATACCGTCTTGCCGGTCTGGCCAACTTGATGCGAGTAAGGTATCCAGCCGGCATCCACGGCGCTCCTGGAAGCGCCCAACGCGCCGCCCAGTACCCTGGCGAGTTCGCCGACGAGCGCGAGGCCATCTTTTCCCCCCATGCCGCGGCCGCCGGAAACTATTATGTCGGCTTCGGAGAGATTGAATGTGTTCCCTGGTTCTTCCACGATGTCCAGCACACTGGTGCGCGACATAAAAACGTCTTCCGGATAACTCTTCTTTACAAGCTCGGCTTTGCGGGTTTTGTCTACGCCGGCCTCTTTCATTACCTTGTGCCGGACCGTGGCCATCTGGGGCCTGTGGTTAGGGGTTATGATGGTGGCCATGATGTTGCCGCCGAAAGCCGGCCGGGTCTGCAACAGCAGCCGTTCCACGGGATCGATGTCCAGTTCCGTGCAGTCGGCGGTGAGGCCGGCGTATATTTTTATGGCCACCCGCGAGACCAGGCTCCTGCCTATGGTGGTGGCGCCGCAAAGTATTATCTCCGGCTTGTATTCCTCCGCCAGCTTCACCAGCACTTCCGTGTACGGGTCGTCCTGGTATGACTTCAGGGCCGGGTGGTCAACCAGATAAATCTTATCCGCGCCGCGGTGCGAAAGTTCTTCTACCCTGGCCTCTATGCCGCTGCCAAGCATGACCGCGCAGAGCTTCACTCCGAGTTTGTCAGCCAGCTTTCGCCCCTCGCCGAGGAGTTCAAAGGAAATAGATTGTATGACGCCCTTCTTCTGTTCGCAGAAAACCCAGACGTCCTTGTAGCCGGAAAGGTCCCTCTTCGGGCCCGTATCCTTCCTGATCCGGATGGCGCTGAACTCACAGGCCTCAACGCAGGCGCCGCAGAGGGTGCATTTGGCCGTGTCAATGACTGCCTTTTTATCCGCCATGTGGATGGCGCCGAAAGGGCAGGGCTTCACGCAAAGCGCGCAGCCTGTGCATTTGCCAGGCAACAGGGTTATGGAGGCCATCAGATTACAAGATCCTTCAGCAATTCAACAAGTTCTTTGGAAACATCCGCCGCGCCGCCCTTAAGCAGTTCGCCGCCTTTTCTCTGTTCCGGCGTAAATATTCTGATTACGCGCGTCGGGGAACCGTCCAGCCCCAATACTGCGGGGTCGGCTTCTATATCTTCCGCCGTCCACTTCAGGGGCCTGGCGGATCTGGCGCGCATCATGCCTTTGAGAGACGGCATACGCGGCGTATTGATTTCTTTTACCACGGTGAACAGGCATGGCAGCGGAGTCTCAATCACGTCGTAACCCTCTTCCGTCATGCGCTCCACTTTGGCGCCTTCGGCGGAGATTTCCACAATTTTTTTTACGTAGGTGACCTGCGGTATGTCCAGGTGCGCCGAGATTCCGGGGCCCACCTGCGCGGTATCTCCGTCGGAGGCCTGTCTGCCGCAGAATATAACGTCGAAACCGCCAATCTTGCGTATCGCGGCCGCAAGGGTATAGCTGGTAGCCCAGGTGTCCGAGCCGGCGAATTTTCTGTCGCTTACAAGTACGGCCTCGTCGCAACCCAGCGAGATGGCCTCCCTCAGCGCGTTCTCGGCCTGCGGCGGGCCCATAGTCAGTACGGTGACCCTGCCGCCGCAACGCTCCCTCAGACGCACGGCTTCCTCAATAGCGTAGGCGTCAAACGGATTTATAACGCTCTCCACTCCTTCGCGTATGAGGGTGTTCGTCACAGGGTCTATCCTGACGTCGGCGGTATTAGGAACCTGTTTTATGCAGACGATGATGTGCATGGGGTTAAGTTGAAGTTAAGGCCGACAGGCTGACCGGCTTCAGCCTATTTCTTAATGCTCTCTTTGAGCATGCCGGCGGCTATAATATTGCGCTGTATCTGGCTCGTGCCCTCGTAGATTTGAGTGATCTTGGCATCGCGCATGTATTTCTCCACAGGGTATTCCCTCATGTAGCCGTAGCCGCCGAAAATTTGTACCGCGTCGGTGGTGACCTTCATGGCCACGTCGCTCGCGAAAAGCTTGGCCATAGCGGATTCCCTGGCCACGGACCTGGCGCCTGCGTCTATCATGCGGGCCGTCGCGTATACCAGGGCGCGGGCCGCCTCAACCTGGGTGCCCATGTCGGCCAGCATATGCTGTATTGCCTGGAAGGTTGAGATGGGTTGGCCGAACTGCATGCGGGTCCTTGAGTATTCCAGGGCGTGGTCCAGCGCGCCCTGCGCTATGCCTACCGCCTGCGCCGCCACCCCGGGCCGGGAACTGTCAAAAGTTTTCATGGCTATGATGAAGCCCATCCCCTCTCTTGAAATAAGATTCTCAGCGGGAACTTCGCAGTCGGTGAAAATGACTTCCCGCGTGGCTGAGGCGCGTATGCCCAGCTTCTTCTCTTTCTTGCCGAAGCTCAGGCCTTTCGTCCCTTTTTCAACTATGAAAGCGCTGGCGCCCCTCACACCCCTGGTCTTGTCCGTGCCGGCTATTACCGTGTAAATTTCGGCCTCGCCCGCGTTGGTTATCCACTGCTTGGCGCCGTTCAGTATATATTTGCCGCCTTCTTTGCGGGCGGTAGTTTTTATGGAGCCCGCGTCCGAGCCGGCTTCGGCTTCGGTTATGCAGAATGCGGCCAGTTTTTTCCCGCCGGCTATGTCGGGCAGGAATCTTTTTTTCTGCTCTTCCGATCCGTGCAGGAGTATCGGGAGCGCGCCCAGGCCCGTCCCGGCGTAGCCCAGCGCTATGCCGCCGCAGGCCCTGGAGAGTTCCTCGGTCACTATGCACATGTCCATGATGCCGCCGCCGAGTCCGCCGTACTGTTCCGGCAGGTAGACGCCGAAGAGGTCGCTGTCGGCCAGTATTTTCATTATCGGCCAGGCGAACTCTTCGGTCTCGTCGTAATGAGCCGCGACCGGCTTTATCTTTTCGTCGGCAATCTTCCTGGCGAGGTCGCGTATCATAGTCTGCCGCTCGGTCAGTAAATAATCCATGGTAAACTCCAGTAGCGACGCTGTGCGCCGCTGTCACAAGTTACAGATATTTAAGGTCTTAGCGAGTAGCTGCTCAGCTCCCTCTGTGACCGCAAAAAGAGCCTGCTTTTTTATATGATATCAAAAAGCAAAAAGCCTGCGCAATTTTATATTATATATGTGTAAAGTTTCGGCAACATTCTTCCGGTACAATTACAGGGAAGCCGGCTGACGGCTTTTCCTGGGAGATTTGTTTCTATGGACATAATGACAATAGCAGGTTTTGTAATGGGCGCCGCCGTACTGGCCTGGGGCATTTTGTCTTCCGGCGTCGGCGGCAAGCTGCTGGATCCGCACGGCATAATAATAGTGCTTGGCGGTACGCTGGCGGCCATTGTTATTAATACTTCCTACAAGCGTTTCCTGGCCGGGATCAAGGCTCTCGTTGATATTTTTTATGCCCCTAAAATCCCTTCTACGGACGAAGCTGTACGTGTCCTGGTGGGCATGGCGGAGACGGCCCAGAAACAGGGCGGCATCATGGCGCTTTCAAACACCGATCCGGCTTTCGCCGGAGGGTTCCTGAAGCGTGCGGTGAGCGTGGCCATAATAAGCGCCGAGTCGCGCGAGACCCGCGCTATGCTGGAGGAGGAAATACGCCGCCGCCGCCTAGACATGCAGGAGGATTCCAACTTCTACCGCACCGCCGGCGTACTTTCCCCTATGTTCGGCCTTATCGGAACGCTGTTCGGCATCATACAGGTGCTGAGCAATATCTCGGACCCCGCGGCGATAGGCCGCTCCATGGGCGTGGCCATAAGCTCCGCCTTTTTCGGCATAGCCCTGTCCAACCTTCTTTTTGTGCCGGTGGCCAACAAGATACGCCTGCGCGCCATGGAAGAGACGCTGGCGCTTCAGCTCATCCTTGAAGGAGTGATCGACATAATGAGCGGCAAAACCCCTCACCTTATAGAAATGCATCTGCGCGGCTATCAGTTTACAGAGGGTTCCAAAGGGCTCGCTAAGAGATAAATGGTAACTACTCAGGTAGATAGAATTCAGAATTCAGGAGTCAGAATGAAGATGCC
>CAZYFL010000226.1:0-4321 GCA_964646805.1 uncultured Elusimicrobiaceae bacterium
TGCAGGGCCAAGTCCCAGTTATTGTCTCTACCGCGTATAAAGAGCCTGTCCAGCGCGGAGTTTTCTTTGTCCCAGGGCCAGGGGGTTTTGCCCTGCCTGAAGCTGAAGTCAAAGGTGTAGCCGGCTTTCAATACTTTTTCCCTTATAACAGGAGTACAAGCCCCATCTCCGTAAGGATAGGCGAAGGCGCAGATTTCGCGGCCGAAAGCCGCTTCAAGCTGGCGTTTTGACTCCGCTATTTCCCAGGCAGCATCCTCTATCTTAAGCGCGGATAGGCGGGGATGGCTCATGGTATGCGAGCCGTATTCAATCACGCCGCTGTCCTGCATCTCTTTAAGCTGCTCCGGCGTAGCCATGTTCAGCCACGGCTCCGAGGCAGGGTTATGCCAGAGGTTTACCCTGCCCATGGTGTTGAACACTACAAAAATGTTGGCTTTTGCCCCAGACTCCTTAAGTGTGGGCCAGGCGTACAGATAGTTGTTCTCATACCCGTCGTCAAAAGTTATAAGCACGGCATTTACGGGTAGCGGGGCGCCGGTCTCGCGGATTTTTTTAAGGTCGGAAAAAAGCAGCGTTGTATAGCCGTTATCAAGCAGGTACTTTATCTGCGCGCGGAATTTTTCAGGGCTTACCCAGAGGTCCCTGGATTTTGAGCCGCGCGGGGGAACTCCGATCTTGTGGTAGCAGAGAACTTTGAGCCCCGGTTTTGAGGCGCGCCACCAGGTCCAGCGCGCGCTGAACGCAAAAGCCGCAAGCATTAAAACCGTGGCGGTAAATATGGCTAAAGTCATAAAAATCCCTGCTTTCTCCCCACAAATAACCTGAGTAATTACCCTTCCTCTGTAACTGCTCAGGTAGCCAGAAGTCAGAATTCAGGAGTCAGAATGAGGATGTCGGCGACGAGATTTTTGGAGGCCTATTCGCGGGCTATTCTGAATTCTGACTCCTGAATTCTGGCTACCTGTGTAGTTACCTTCCTCTACCATTTCCCCTGCTCTTGTGCCGCCTTAAAAACCTCTTCCACGGTCAGCAGGCGCATGCAGAGGAAATGCCCGTGCGGGCATTTTCTTGAACCGTGCAGCGCGCAGGGTCTGCAGGCCAGCTGCGTTTCTATAACTTTGTTGCCGGGGCCGTAGGGGAAAAATCCCAGCTCGCGCGTGGTCGGTCCGAAGATGCCCACGGCGGGCACGCCCAGGGCCGCGGCTATATGCATGGGACCGGAATCGTTGGAGATAAAAATTTTAAGCGGGCGGATGGCTTCCATCAGTTCCGGCAGGGTAGTTTTGCCGGTAAGGTTAAGGCAGTTTTCCGGACCCGCCAGGCGTTCTATTTCGGCATTCCAGTCCCTTTCTCCCGGGCCTCCCACCAGGAGCGTCCTGCCGCCGCGCGCGGCGGCGAGTTTCTTGATAAGCCGCGCCCATCTGCGCTGGGGCCAGCGCTTGGTGGGCCAGGCCGAGCCGGCGTTTATCCCCGCCGTTACCCCATCCGGCATGAAGGATGAAGGACGAGGGCTGAGGGATGAGGAATCGGCGGTTCCCCGAAAACCGGGTAAAGACGCCTTAAAGTTTTCAGCCAGTGGGGAAAGCAGCGCCAGATTGCGTTCCACATCGTGCAGCAGCCAGGAAAAGGGTACCTTGTGCGTCAGGAGGAAACTCCCGGAGCTTGAGGAGAAACCCACCCGGACCGGTATGCCGGCGCGCCAGGCCAGGAGGGCGCTGCGCAGCGAGCGGTGCGGTATTATCACGGCGTCAAAATTGCGCCCGCGCAGTTCCCCTGCAAGGCGTCTGAATTCGGCCAGCCCGGGGGCGGTCTTTTTTCTGTCTTCAATTATTTCAGCGGCAAGTCCGGAGGCGGAAAAGATCCCGGCAGTCTCCGGTCTGGTGACAACGGAAACGGCCGCCTCCGGGAATATTCCGCGCAGTTCTTTCAGCAGCGGCAGCGTAAGCACGCAGTCGCCCAGGAAGGCGGTCTGCAACAGGCAGATTTTAAGAGGGCCGGGCCTAGCAGTCTGCTGAAAAACCCCCTTTCGGGTTCTTTTGGCCGCTTTTGACCTGCGGCTTCGTTGCTCGTCGCTTACAGGCTCGTAGAGCCTGCTCGCTCCTCGCGCCTCGCCTCGGCTCAAAATCGCCCCAAAATAATCCCGAGTAGGGTTTTTCAGCAGACTGTTAAGCGCGGGTTTTTCCCCGCAGGGAGCCCAGTCGCCCAACTCCGGCCCGCAGTGCGCCACGGGTACTCCAAGGGCGGCAAGCGGCTCCAGATACCGGTCCAGCGTATGCTTTTCCAGCGTCGGGCTGTGGATGCGCAGCCCTACAAAAAGTCTGCGCGAAAGCGTTGCCTTGCGGTAGCGCAGTTTTATGGGGGCACGGGCCAGCAGGCAGAGTAGGCGGCTGCGGGGGGTGTCGTGCAGGTCTATTATTGCGTCATAGGCGGCGCCGTTTATTTCACGGAGCGCGGCGGCAAGGCCGGTAAAAGGCAGAGCCTTATTTATAAACGCGCTTTTGGAAACCGCCTCCAGAAACTGCGGCTTTACCAGTATATCCAAGCGCGCCCCCGGCCATTTTGCCTTCAGATTGCGGAAAACCGGGGCGGTCAGGATAATATCGCCCAGCGAGGACAGCCTGATTACCAGTATTCCGGGGTCGGATTTCGTTATTTTCACCATTGCCGAAAAATTAGGCTCATGACGAGTTACTATGGGTTGCCTCCCCTGTTCCCTTCCTCCCCCCTTGTGGGGGAGGATTGAGGTGGGGGGATGTCTCCAAAGCAGCCTCTCAGTATCCGTCATATTGGCCCTGAGATGCTTTGCTTTGTCCTTCACCGTTCCCCCCATCCTAACCTTCCCCCACAAGGGGGGAAGGAATCTACCCATACTATCCCGTCATGAGCCAAAAATTATATCATTTCCCGGTAATTGCCCAGGTAGAGATAATTGTCTCTGTTGTTTTTGCGGTGGCGCCCCGGAGCGAGGCGAGGACCCTTGAGGCGTTGTTCTGCGAGGTTTTAAGGGCAACAGGATCTCTTAGCAGCAGGTTGAGGGTTTCAGCCATCTGGAGGGCGGTTTCCGTGAGGAAACCGCCTTTTTCTCTTAAAAGGGTTTCTCCGGCGTTGCGGGCGTTCTTATAGTTGGGGCCGAACAAGGCGGGCTTGCCGAACAGCGCCGGCTCAAGCAGGTTATGCCCGCCGGTGTCGTCCAGAGTGCCGCCTACAAAACAGACGGTGGAAACCGCGTAGAAGGCCTGCAACAGGCCCAGGACGTCAACCAGCAGGCAGTCCGTAGCTTCCGGGACTACGGCTGATGACCAGCGCATGAAAGCGGCTCCGTGCCCGCTTAAAACGGCCTCCGGCCCGGAAAGCCTTTCCGGATGGCGCGGGACCAGCACGAGTTTAAGCTCCGGGGTTTTCTTTTTGGCTTCCAACCAGGCCTCAATTATAATCGGCTCTTCGGAGGGGTGAGTACTACCGGCGGTAAAAACAGGGGAGTTTCCCCAGTCTGAAGCCTCGAGAAAATCTTTAACCGTATCCTGTCCGGTCGCGGAGACTTCCGGTATATCGTGCTTTAAATTCCCCGTCACCGAAACCTTTCCCTCAAGCCCCCGCAGGCCGCTGAACCTCCGCGCGTCCTGTTCCGTCTGGGCCAGTACCCGCTTCACGCCGGAGAAGGCCAGTTGCGACAATGGCCCAAATGTCCGGTATAGCGCGGCCGTCTTGTCTGAAATCCTGGCGTTTACCATGAAAACCGGTACTCCCGCATTAGCCGCGGCATAAAGCGTGGCGGGCCAGATTTCAGTCTCAACCAGGACAAGCATCAGGGGGCGGGCCTTGTTTATGAAGGCGGCCGCGAGCGGGTAAAAATCAAGGGGGGCCAGACGCGCTTCGGCCCCAAGCCGCGCGGCCTCGGCGCGGCCTGCGGCGGTGGAAGAGGTTATCAGGAGCGGGGCTTTGAAGAGAGCGGCTAGTTCCGGGGCCAGCCTGGAGACCGCCTTAACTTCGCCCATTGAGGCCGCGTGGATCCAGACGGGCCTTGCGGGAAAAGAAGGAGGGGAAAAAGCAAGGCGTTCTTTAAGCTCCCCACCCAGGGCTTTCATAAGCGGCATGCGGGGGGAGAAAAAGAAAAACACTGCGTACAGCCCGGCGATAACCGGCGCGAGCGCGCTGTAAAAAAATAAAAGTAAATGTCCCATGTGGGGCGGCTAACCTGAAAACTTCAGTTCGGATATCAGAATCGTCGGGGTCGTAGGATATTTTTGTTCCGTCTTTCCGGCGGAGGCCGGAATCCAGGTCTCGTCGGAATCTGGACACCGGCTTTCGCCGGTGAGACGAG
>CAZYFL010000227.1:0-4291 GCA_964646805.1 uncultured Elusimicrobiaceae bacterium
TGAACTATGGGCGCTTATCAATAACAAGCAAACAGACAAGCCTCCCGGGAGGGAGGCTTGCCTTATCATCGCTGACTGAATGTCAGACTAGCGGATCAGAACTTGTAAGCCATGTAAGCGCTGAGAGCATGCGCCTCGTAGGAGTTCCTTGTCGCACCGGTCATGACGAACTTGGTGGTGTTCTCCGTGGTCAGGCCGGCCAGGTAGGCGCCGGTATTGGCGAAGTCCTTGTTCTTGTACCAGGCGAACAGGTAGTTCAGCCCGACCTTCAGGTCCTTCTTCACCTTGTAGGAGCAGCCCGCGCGCAATTCGTGCAGCCTGTTGAGCACGGTGGGCCAGGGATTATTGGCCGCGCCGTTAGCCAGCTTCGTCCCGTTGGCGTAGCCGGCGGCCACGGCGGCGGCCGCGTTCTGGTTGCTGGTGTCTAACTTCATGCTGCTTTCGGAGTAGGAGTAACCGAGGTTAACGTCCACTTTATCCTGCACTGGGCGGAGAACGGCGTCGAACCCGATAGTATCCACGTCCTCGGTGATATCCGTAGTCCAGTAGTTGAACGGGTTGAAGTTGTCCGCTGTATAAGCGTCATCCAGCGTGCCCGCCGCATTGAACCCGTCGTCTTTGGCGCCGTTATCGGTGCGGCCCTTCCGGCTCTCCCGGCTGTAGCTCGCAGTAAGGGATACCTTTTCCGAAGGCTCATAGGCGGCGTCGAGGCTTCCGACCAGATTCTTCTGGCTCTTGAAACCGAACCTTTTGCCGGCGCCATAAGTGTCGCTCTGGTACTGCCCGGCCGCGCCCAGCGAGAGGTTGGAGGCCGCGGCTACGTCCGCGCGCAGGTCGGTGCGGTTGCGGATCCGTTCGGCCCAGTTGAAATTGGCCAGGCCGACAGCCTCCGGATTGGCGGCGGTAGCCCCCGTCTTATATCCGTTAACCCTGCGGTGCGCGTACTTATGGCCGCCCTTAAAGGCGACGGAATGGCCGGTCTTGTAGACGAAGCCCGCTCCCGCGCCCGACTCGTTGGTGGCCGCTATGCGCTGGTCTTTATGGTCGTAGCTGTCAAGGAAAGCCTCCGCATCCACTGAGAGGGGATGAGAGAGCTCGTAGTCTACGCCCAGCCTGGTGGTCTTCCGCGTATAGGAAGCGGTGTCGTTGCGCACGGCGGCGTTTTTGTCGTTCTTCACCGTCCGCCAGTAGGATTCGCCATAGGCGGCATAACCGGCGAACAGTATGCTGTCGGATTTATTGGCATAATCGTAGTAGCGGTACTTCAGCGAGGCGCTCAGCGCATCGGTGAACTTGGTGGTAAGCGCGTAGCTCTGGGTGATGGTCTTGATCTCGCCGTTGAAGCGGTCGGTCGGGAGAGCGGCCACATCGGTAACGTTCGCGGGTGCGCCGCCTATGCCGGCAATACCGGAATTAAGGGTATACGGCAACAGAAGGACGTTCTGGCTGGTCTGGCCGTAGCTGATATTACCCGTGAACCGGCTATTATAAGGAAGCTCCGCTGAACCGGAAGCCGAGATGTCATGGGTACGGTTGGAAGGCGCCAGCGACAGCTGGCCGTTCACGAAACGGCCGCGGTCGTAGGCGTTATTATTGGCGCCGGTCGCGCTCTTGGCGCCCAAGTCGGTGTTGCGGAAAGGGTTATCCCATAGCAGGGACAGGTCGTTATTATTGAAGTCGGTGAGGGTATACTCCAGGTCCGCCAGCCAGTTCTTTTTATAGACGCCGGCGCCGGCTTTGAAGGTCTTGGTGAGATAGTCTATGGGCTCGGCCAGTTCCATGCCGGTGGCCACGAACTGGTCCTCGGTATGGGCTATTCCGGTTGCCCCCTGGGCGTAGCGCTCATAAGTGCCGGCGCCTATCAGGCGGGAGCCTTCGCGCCATTCGTTCTTGACATTGACCCAGGCTTTGATATCGGGCTTGATATTGTAGCCCAGGGCCAAGGCGGCGTTCCTGCGCTCCAGCTTGAAGGTGGTGGGGTCCGTGGCCGCCAGAGTATTGCGTATGATAGCCTGCTGTTGCGCATCCTCGCCGGTAGTATCGGTAAGGGCGACGCCGCCGCGTTCCTGCCGGGTCTGCTCGAACGGCTGTAGCGAGGCCTGAAGTGAACTATCCACGGTCAGCCGTTCGTTCCCGGCCCCGCTCAGGAGCAGGGCGCCTTTATTGAAGTTATGTGTGAGACGGTCGTATGAGAACCCGATGTCCCATTTGCCATACTCCCCCCCCTCGACCTTATAAGAGCCGTTAGCCCCGGCCCCGCCCTTCAGTTTGAGGTTGAGGAAATAAGGCAAGGACAGGCTCTCCATGTACTGCAGGTCGTAGAAAAGGAAACCGTCGCTCAGCTGGCGGTATTCCTGGAATTTCTCCTCGGAACCGGCAGTTACGGCGTTAAAGCCTCCCTTGAGGTCGAGGGAACCGGTCTGAGCCGAGGCTATTGCGGCCAGGGACAGCGCTAAGCTGGCGCAGAGTACAAAGTTTCTTTTGATCATATATATTATGTTCTCCAGATATTATAAGTTTCATTACTAACGCTGAAGGACCGTTCCCGAGGGATGGTTCGAGCCGTGCACCATGGAGTGGCAGTTCAGGCAGGAGCGCCCGTCCGCGTAGACAGAGTTGGCGGCCAGGGTGCCGGACTGGTGTCGGCCCTGCATATGGCAGGACTGGCAGAGGCGCGGAGGCTTTACCGTCAGCATCTTGTTATTGGAGGAGCCGTGCGGAGAATGGCAGGTCATGCAGTCTTCCTTCACCGGGGCATGCTCCCAGAGCATGGGGGCCTGTTTCTCGGTGTGGCATTCGTAGCACTTGTCGTTGATGGACTTCGCGGCTATCAGCTTCTCGGAGCGGGAACCGTGCGGGTTGTGGCAGGAGGAGCATTTCATCTTGCCCTCGCCGTCCTTCGCGGTGGCATCGCGCAGCGGGTGTTTGGAACGCTTGGACATGTCGGCTTTCACGTCCTGGTGGCAGGTGAAGCAGAGTTCGTTTTCGGTCTTCTTGGCGAGGAGGTCGTTCCCGTGCACCTTGTGGCAGGTGACGCAGCTGTTGCCCTTGCCGGCGTGCTGGCTGCCTTTCCAGAACATCCGGTTGCGGTCGGCGGAGTGACAGGACAGGCAGGCTTCGGAAGCCTTCTCCGCTGAAGCCTTGCCGGGGTTTAATATCTTGGTTTTGTCTCCGGAAGAAGCGTGCAGCGAGCCCGCGCCGTGACAGGACTCGCAGGTTTTGTCAGCGGTCGCTTTGCCGGTAACGGCTATTTTATTGCCGTGCAGGGAGTTCTTATAGCTCACGGCCTGCTCAGAGTGGCAGGCTATGCAGGTATCGGAACCCACCATGGTCGCGGTCTCCGCCGAAACCGCCCTGAAAGGGACGATAAGGGCGAGGGCCGCTATCCAGCTTAATCTATTCAGTTTCATTTAACCTCCGTAATTTCTGAAGAACTCCGGCCGCATGCTTTACCGCAACGAACGGGCTGACATAATGCAAACCTTCATTAGCACGCAATTCGATAAGTATACAAAAATGTGTTCAAGAACGATACCGCACCAAAATCAATGGCTGGATTGATTTAAGGCAATTATTGATTTTCGCATAAAAAGTCGGTATTTACAACGGGAAAACCAAGAAAGACCATTACCCTCTTCGCCAGCTCCGTTGCTTTTCCGATTGCCTCGCCCGTGTTCAGGAAAGGGACGGCAGTATTTCCGCCGCATAAACCGCAGCCTATTTTTTCCATCCAGTCAGTATGGCCTGTCTTTCCCTGTCGTAAACGGCTTGAACCGGCTCTTTGGCGAACTCCTGCCTCTCCCAGAGTTTTATGAATGAGAGGGCGCGGTAAAAGGCCATCATGAAACTGAGCGAAAAACCCCGCGGCCCCTCTCTGTAGCCTTCTCCCTTCACAAAGCGCCTGTAAAACTCGCGCCCGGCGGCGCTGAGAAGTCCTGAATAGGAGAATTTAGTCCCATTTTCAAAAAGATGGCCCGCCTCCACTGTGGTGTAGCGGTTAAGCTTCTCTACGAAACGGGAGCTGTCCGTATAATTGAAATGAATTATGCTGTTCTCGTCCTTCAGCGGCAGACTGACCGAAACCGCGCCTTCCGTCTTGCGGAAGTAGTGGTGTATGGTTTCCTTAAAAACCACCTTCCCGCGGCGGAAAAACCTGGGCTGCGGGGTATAACCCCAACCGCTATGCCTGATCTTTGCCCCCATGATATAGTGATTGAAGGGAACTTCCACCACATCCGCCTTTCCTTCCTCCGCCAGGGCCCGGAGGGCCAGACTCAGGGCCTTGGGAACC
>CAZYFL010000228.1:0-4281 GCA_964646805.1 uncultured Elusimicrobiaceae bacterium
TAGTTACCTTTGAACACTGCATATGTCACAAAACCGCGATAACTGTATAATACTCCTTGTAGACCCGCCGGAAGCGGACAAGATAAGCCAGGAGTTTAAAACGGCTTTCGGCCCGGAAAGGGCCATCCACATAAACAGCGACTTGCTCTCCGCCGCTTACAGACTTGCCAGGGGTTTTGGCGACTCCATGCTTCTCCTTTCCTATCAGAAGACGCCGCGCCACCCCGATCTGACTTGGCTTGACCCGGAGGACCCCGGCTTTCTGGATGTTAAAATCCCTGCCGCCGAGGACCGGATACAGGACGCTTTTCGCCTGGCCTTTTTCGCCGGCGCGAAAAAAGCAACGCTTGTCCGCCACCTTTCCCCTGAGCTTAAAAGCGAATGGATTTCCCTGGCTTTTGAAGCGGTGAGCGACAAGACCGTCGCAATAGGCTCCAACCAGGACGGCTCCTTTTACCTGCTGGGTCTCACGCAGCAGAATTTGAAGATTTTAGAGATGCCGGGCTTCTTTCACGGAAAAAGCGCCGAGAGCCTGGCGGACTGCGCGAAGAAAAACAAGCTGATGGTTTTCAGCACCCCTGAAACCTACGCCCTGACCGGCGAGGAAACACTGCTGAAATGGATGGAGGCGAAAGAAACTCTTCCGCCTCTTTTTCAACGCCCCCGGGAGACTGCGCAGCAGGGGCAACAGGAAAGCAAAAAGAACCACAGACACCACGGCCACCACCAGGAAACTCAGCTGCACTCCCCTCAGGAAAAACCGTCGCTTTAGGAAGAGATGTCAGTGATAAAGAGTAACTACACAGGTAGCCAGTAGTCAGAATTCAGGAGTCAGGAATCGGGAATGAGAACGTCGGCGATAAAAAAGGCTCCACCATTCTGAATTCTGGCTCCTGAATTCTGTCTACCTGAGGTAGCCAGTAGTCAGAATTCAGGAGTCAGGAATCGGGAATGAGAACGTCGGCGATAAAAAAGGCTCCACCATTCTGAATTCTGGCTCCTGAATTCTGTCTACCTGAGTAGTTACGATAAGGAAGCGATGACAACGCTAGTCAGGACAATGGCCGCATGGCGCAGATTAACTTTAACGATGCCGGAACCGGTTGACTCTTCCCTCCCAAACATATACCATATGAATATCCTGCTGTAATATTGTCTTATGATCCGTTGTTGGCCTGATTTTTGTTCACTATTTGGAAACATTTTTTCGGCCCTAAACCATTTTTATATAGGTTTTAAGGAAATTGCTAACACAAAATATATATAAAAAACAAGAGTTTTTCAGCTATCGCAAAAATTGCTAACAGTTGTGGATAACTTGTGGATAACTTAACCGATATCAAGGAAGTCTGGCAGGAACTGGTCAAAACACTTGGCGCCGATATTGGTTCCGAGGCGGTAGATCTTTGGGTGCGCCCGATAAAGCCGCTTGTCATAGAAAGCGACACTCTTAAACTTGAAGTTCCCGATTCTATAATTTACAATACCGTAAAACAGCGTTATGAGGAAAAAGTAATTGCGTTGCTGGCCCGGCTTACCGGCAAGACGCTTAAACTCAATTATTCCATGTCGCTGGCCCAAACGGAGCCGCCGCCGCAATCCAAAGCCACCCCGGCATCTGTCGCGCTGCCGGCCAACTATTATTCTTTCAATCCCAATTACACCTTTGAAAGCTTTATAATAGGCGCGTCCAACCGCTTCGCCTTCGCCTCGGCGGAGGGCGTGGCCAAAAAACCGGGACAGACCAACCCTTTCTTCATCTACAGCGCCCCGGGCCTGGGCAAGACCCACCTGCTGCACGCCATAGCCCACGGCATCTTCAAAAACAACTCCTCGGCGCGCATCCTCTACACCGCCAGCGAAAATTTCGTAAACGAATATATAGACTCCATGCGCGGCGGCGCCACGGAACAGTTCCGCAACAAGTACCGCAAACTAGACTGTCTGCTGCTGGACGATATCCAGTTCCTGGTAAATAAGGAGCGCAGCGAAGAGGAATTTTTCTACACCTTCAACTCGCTGTTTGAATCCAAGAAACAGATAGTGGTTACCTCCGACCGGCCGCCCCGTGAACTCGCCCTGGGGCAGCGCCTTATCTCGCGCTTCCTCTCTGGTGTGGTGGCCGATATCAAGATTCCCGATTTTGAAACCCGCGTGGCCATACTGCGCCAGAAGCGGGACCAGCATAAATACGCAATCCCCGATGACGTGATAACGTTTATAGCGGAGAACGTAAAAAAGAATATAAGGGAGCTGGAAGGCTGCCTTATCACTGTGGTAAACTTCTTCTCCAGTATGCCCCTGCAGCCATCCATAGACGCCGTGAGGGAGAAGATTAAAGATCATATCAGCGACCACGATCACGATGACAAGAAGGTCACTATAGAACTGATAAAGGGCGTGGTGTCCGACAAGTACTCCGTAGAGCTTAAAGATTTTAACTCAAAAAAACGCAGTGAAAATATTGCCTTCCCCCGGCAGGTGGCGATGTACCTGGCCGGCGCCCTTACGGATCTGTCTTTGACCGACATAGGGGAGGCCTTCGGCCGCGACCATGCCACCGTAATCTACGCCAAAAACAAGATCAGCCAGTTGGTGCAGACAGACCCGTATTTCAACGAGACGCTGAACCAGATCATTTCAAAGATAAAGACTGTTGGTAACCAGGGATAGGCTGTTGGCGGCACGGTTTTTTGTCAGGACTGTCAGTAAAATCGGATAAACTGTTAACAACTTTCTCCAATGATTTACACGCTTCAACGCTGTCAACGGGCTATCTTATAGAGGACTATGATGATGAAAATAACCAGTAGTAGGGAAATTCTGGTAAAAGGAATTCAAACCATACAGGTCTGCATTTCCTCAAAGACAGGGACAATACCCATATTACGGAACTTCCTGATGGAAACCGAGGACAAAGGGATTAAGGTGGTTTTTACCGACTTGGAAATGGCCATAAAGCACCATATCCCCCTGGAAATCAAAGGGGAGGGCAGCATAACCGTCCCTATAAAAAAGTTCATGGAGATATTACAGAACCTTGGAGAAGACCCCAGTGTTAACATAGAGGTGGACGAAAACAACCGTATCTCCATACTAAGCGGCAAATCCCGCTTTAAACTGGGAGGCGCCCCGAAGAGCGACTATCCGGTGATCCCCGACCTGGACGAGAACAGTTCTTTCAAGGTGCCGGCCAAACTCCTTGCCGAGATGATAAACAGCACCATTTTCTCGGCCTCCTCGGAGGACGACAGGCATTTTCTTAACGGACTGCTCTGGAAATACGAAAAAGACACTTTCTCCCTTGTTGCCACCGACGGCCGCCGCCTGGCCGTAAACTCCACCAAAAAAATCAAGGCGAACAAAGAATTCAAGGTTATAGTGCCTTCCAAAATACTTGGGGAGCTGGCCGGCTACCTGAAGAGCGGCGGGCTAAAGGAAGCCAGCGAGGTTACCGTGGGGCTGTCCTCCAACCAAATAGGTTTCAGGATAGGTAAGACGGTGTTCATCTCCCGCCTGGTGGAAGGAAACTTCCCTGCTTTTGAACAGATTATTCCCAAAAGCCATGAACTGGAGATCTTAATCAACGCGAAAAAACTTCTGGCTGTGACCAGGCGCGCGGCCATCTGTTGCAACGAGCGTTCCGGCGCGGTGAAGTACACGTTTAGGAAGGACGCGCTGGTGGTAAATTCCGCCTCTCAGAGCATGGATTTTGAGGATGAGCTGGAAATAGACTACAAGGACAGGGAATTCCAGATAAGCTTTAACCCCAAATTCGTGCTGGATATTCTTGAGGCCGCCGGCGACAGCGGGATAACCATTGAACTCGCTTCCCCCGCCACCCCCGCGCTGCTCAGAATAAATGACCGCGAAGGCCTGATCTATATAGTGATGCCGCTTCGCACACAATAAAATGTTTTTAGCCAGGAAAACAGCCAACTGGAGCAGGGCGGGCGAGGTCTGCTCTTCCTGGAAATTTCCAGGCGGCATCGCCCCGGACCGGTTGGCCGTGCTGGACGCGGTCTGGAAGAAAGAGATAGGGCGCCTTGGCGGGCACTGCGTGCTGCTGGGTGTGGACCGGCGCTTTATACTGGTCAAGCCTTCCTCCTCCGCCGCCGCCAGCGAACTGGCGCTGCGCAGTTCGGTGCTGGTGAAAAGCCTTAACAAGTATTTCACGCGGCCATGGATAAAAGCCATAAAGACAGCGAACAGTATATAGTGTTGCGGTAACTGCTCAGGTAGCCAGTAGTCAGAATTCAGGAGTCAGGAGTCAGAAGTCGG
>CAZYFL010000229.1:0-4271 GCA_964646805.1 uncultured Elusimicrobiaceae bacterium
GAGCCCTGTTCCCACCACTTGACGCTCTGTTCGTCGTATATCTGCAGTTCCACCCTGTCCAGGTCCGATTTATATTGAGGCGAATAGACGCCGATGGGGTCGAAGGCCGTGCCGGTTATGGGGGCGAGTGTCCGCAACACCTGCCTGTTGCCGGGATAACCAAACCAGGCGTTCGGCGGCGACGTGTCAAAGAGCACCTGGTAAGACGGCATGCTGCTCTCATTGGCCTCAATATTCCCGGCCTTGTCTTTGGGCAGGAGGAATACCTTATAGCGTCGGCCATCCCCCAGCGCGGGATTGATCACTGTGGCCGTGGACCAGTTGACTATTGTCTGCGGGCTGTAAGAGGTTTCTATGTTAAACGCGTTTACCGAGAAGCTGGAACCGGTCCAGTAGTAGCCGTCCTCCACATTCTTTATCCTGACGTAAATGTTCTGCAGTGAAGGCTGCGTGATATTGTCCGGGTCGGTGGCGGTGCCCGAGATTACCGGCATGGCGTTTATATATGATTTGTTGGGGACAATAATGAAGCCGACAGGGTTGGTATTGTCTATCACTATCCTCCTTTCGGCGGGAGAAGGATCGGCTTCGTTGGAGGAATTGTAGGCCGTGACGGTAACGGCATAGGAGGCGTTGTTCACGCTGAAGGCAGCGGGGCCGTTTATTGCCTGTGCCCACGACCCGCCGGAATGACTGACATAAGTGTAGGTGTCGGTATTCATCCAGGAAAGCGTCGGTTCATACCACCAGCTTGCGGGTTCCTTAAGCCGCTTGAGCCGTATCTGTACGCTGTTGACAGCCCTCAAGTTTGAACCGCTGCCGGTTATGTTGAGGAAATCCGAGGATTTACTGTTCCTGTCATCCGGCCCGGACGGGGTATCTATGGTGGCATCGGCCTGGGGCGTCTTAACGAGGAAACTTACATCTATGACTTCAGTCGCTCCAGGCGGTTTTTCATTATCACCCTTGTCTATCGCCAGCGCTATCACATTATACTGGCTGTTATTAGTCCAGCCTATGGCCGAGGTATTCCAGGTCCAGGTGCTGGGCTGCGCAGGGTCCGGGTTCACGTTCAGTGTGCCGGTGGTAAACCATATTCTGCTGTCCGGATATGACCCGCCCGGACACGCCGTAAAATTATTGAGCGTGTTGTTATAGCACCTCGGGCTACCCGCGCCCGTGAACTGCTTCAGCGAGATCTTCACAACTCCCGACGTTTTAAGTTCTCCCGGCGCGGCGTCAAGGGCCGTGCCGGAAATCTGCGTAACCGAGCCTATCTCGCCGCTGGGGCTTGAAGCCTTTGAAGTCGGCAGTGTGACATCGCCGGTGAAAAAGTTGGTGGTGTACTGCACCTCAATATTGCTCACTATGTCCCTGACCCTGCTCATGGCGTAATAGGTGGTGCCATCGGCTATGGCGCCGCCGGGCAGATTATATGTCCAGGCGCCGGATGAGGCGCCTATAAACGCGGCCGTCTTCCATTGCCTTGAGGCCTGCGTGAAGGCTGCGCCATCCCACCACAGGCCGTCGCTCAACCGCTGCATGGCAAGCTCAACTGCGGCGTTATAGGTGCTTATGCCCGCTTCATAATTCCTGGGGGCGGACCAGCCTTTCAGGTTCTCCACCGAATCGTCGGCCGTGCCGGTTATTGAGGGGGCCGATCCTATGAAAGCGTTATTCGCAGGGAATGTTATCTTTGAGGTCGGCGTGGTGAAGTCCACCACGAACGTGAAAGTGGAGAAATAAGCCAGGGACGCGTTATTCATGGCATTGTCCCGCGCGTGGGTGTAAATATCGTATTGGTAGCCGTCTTCCTGGGCTGAAGTCAACAAGGGCTTTGTCCAGTTAAGCGTGCCGGTCACGCTGAAGTTGTCGGCTGAGGTGGCGTTCCAGGCGGAGTTGAACGTCCAGTACGCGTTATCGGAACGCCGGAGCCTTATGCGCAATTCGCTTACGCCGCTGGGTTCGCCGCCTATAGCGGGGTCGTACGCCGTTCCCTTTATAAGGCCCGTGGCATTGGCCACGGCATAAGTTTCCGGCACGGTCACGCCGGAGAGCGGAAGATTCTCGTCGTAGGTGAAGTAATATGCGTCGGAGCCGGCGGGGTTCTGGTTTGCGTCTATCTGTGCGACGCTCGGGGAAGCCTGCCAGTTGCCGGCCTTGTCCGCGCCGCGGGCCCAGACGGATATTTTGGCGTTGTTGACGGGGGTAAGGAACGGCAGGGGCAGGCTCCAGGCGCCGTTATTGTACGTGGCGGTGCTCCAGTTGGCGTATTTTCCGGCGCTGTCGTCCCAGTCAGCCGAACTGTTGAGATAGGTCCCTTTCCACGTGGAGTTATAACTGGTACCGCGGGCCTTGACAAGGACGTGCACGGTGGTTATCACGCCGGTGTCCGTAACCACTCCGTAGAGCGCGGGTACGCTGTTCTTATACGACAGATTCGCCGGAGTTGTGGCCACCGCCACAGGGATTTCGTTATCAAACTGCACTATCCTGCCGGCCTGGGCCGGGATGTCCGCGTTGCCCGGCTCGCCCGCGGCTGGGCCGTACTCCTTGTTCATGGACAAATCATAGGCGTAGGTGACGAACCGGTAATCCTGCCGCTTGTTGGTGTTTATGGCGGACTGCAAACCGGCGGACAGATTGTAGTTCCAGGTGACGGTGGCCTGACCAAGAGTGTACGGCGCAGTATTGACGCTGGTCTCGTACCATACCGGGGAGGTGGTATTAAAAGCCGAATCGGAGTTGTTCCACCAATTGCCGCCGATAAGCCTTATACCTATCCTGACCGTGTATGTGCCGAGCCGGGCCTCGTATTCTCTCTGACCGTAGCGTTCATCTGAGGCCTGGCCGGAGACTACGGTAATGGAATTGACGAACTCGGCCGAAGGCGAGAGCACGGTGGAGGTGGGCTTGTCCAAATCAAACTTGGTTATGGCGCCTGACACAGCCGAATAGCTGCCGGCAAGGTCCGCGCTTCTGACCTCGTACTTGTAGCGGTGGTCGCCTATGAAACTGATGTCCGGATCGTTGAACGACCAGTTGGCGGCGGCGCCCTGCGCTGGCAGCCACAGCGGGGCAGCGCAACCGGAGAAACCGAGCCGGTGAAACAATTGAGATAATTGCCGCTGCCGTCTATCTCGCTTAAAGCCACGGCCACGGTACTGACCCCGGTGTAGGCCGCAGTCTGGTTGTTGGCGGAGGTTCCGGCCATCGGCGTGGAGAAGAGCACCCCCGAATAAGTGGCGCCGTCATTCGGATACGAGAGAGTGACAAGCGGGCCGGTTATGTCGTATGTGATGCTGTAAGTGGAATATACGGCAGAATAATTGTCCGCATAGTCCCTGGCCCTGGCCTCAAACTGGTACCTGACATCGTCCTTAAGCATGGACACGTCCACTGTGTAATACCAGGAGGTCGGGCCATCAGGGGTGGCCTGTATCCAGGTATCGGTCCCCCAGCCCGCGCCTGTCCAGTATTTTGTTCCGTCTACGCCGGTGGTGGATATCCTCGCCTCGGTCCACTTGTGTCCGGCAATGTCGGCGCTTGCCGTGCCCCGTATCTGCGCCAAAGCCTTTGTCGCGTCCACCGTGGGGGAGGTTATAAGGACCAGGGGCGGAGAGTCGTCAACTATGAAATACTTGATATTCGTTCCCCTGGTCTGCGGATTTTCCCAGTTGCCGTCCCCGGTGTCGTCTGAAAGCCTGGAGTTGTCCATTGATCGCGCCTCAAGCTTATATTCCCTGTCCCCGGCCGGCCAGCCGATATCGGTAAGGAACGTCCAGGTCCACGGCCCCGCGCCGCCGACCAGAGCCCCGGTCCACGCCGCGGTCTGCGTCACCGTCCATGAACTGAAGTTGAGATTGGCCTGGTCCCAATAATACGTGTCCCCGCCGGACAGATACGTCAGCCTTATCTGGCTGACGGAAACCCCGGCGTTATACTGCGTATAGGCGCCGTCCTGCGAGCTGCCGTAGAATCTTGAATTTGTCGCCGTCTTGCCTAACTTAGACGAGTGGTACCTCCCGAGCGCCCCGCCCAGATCATCTACCGGCAGCGTAATGCCGGAGGAAGGCGCGGCCTTGTCCATGGTGATTATTACCGAGGAAACATCAGCGGCGTAAACATCCTGCGTGTTGCCCGCCAGATCGGATGCCCTTGAGAGGATCATATACCTGAAACCGCTTGTGCCCGGAGTAAATTTACCGTCAAGGCCGGCTGGCGCATAGCTCCACCAGGTGGCGTGCGGCGAAAGGGCGCCGTTGGTCTTC
>CAZYFL010000230.1:0-4265 GCA_964646805.1 uncultured Elusimicrobiaceae bacterium
GAAACGCATCCGCTGACCGGCGTGGGGGTGGGCAGTTTTAAGGTTATTTACCCGGCTTTCCGCCGCCCGGATATTTTTCATATAGAGGGCAAACACAACACCGAAACCGACCACGCGGAGAACGAGCATATAGAGCAGTGGATGGACAACGGGCTTCTCGGCTTCGGGCTCTACCTGTGGATAATTTTCTTCGTGACCACGGTGGGGCTGCGGGGCCTGAGCTCGCTTACGGAAAACCTGAAGGGCGCCCGTCCGCCGCCGACTGCCTACGACCTGCTTGGCTACCTCACCGCGCTGCTTGGCATGCTGGCGCATAATTTCACGGATGTGAGCATGCGCTTCGTCTCGTCCGGGGTTTACCTTGGCCTGTTGCCGGGCGTTATAATAAACCTGGCGCGCGGCCGCGCGCTGTGGGAATTGCATTATAAAGAGGAGGGGCAGCCTTTCCGCTCCGGGTATGCGGGACAGAACGGGGTTTTCACCTGGGCCATGTGGCTGGCCCGCGCGGCGGGCGTGGCGGGCGTCGGCTACGCCGCTTACCTGGTGGTGAGCGAATTTTCCGGCCTCCAGGGTCCGTTGCGCAACTATGTGGCCAACGGCGAGATCCTGCAGTGGTATATCGCCTGGCTGGTGATGCTGGCCTGCGTGGGTTACGCGGTCTATTCTTTCTGCGGAACGATGCTTAAGGGCGTTTCCGCGGCTGTGCCTGTGGTGGCGCTGCTGACGCTTTTTCCGATGTATTATTTCTGGGGCTGGTTCAAGGGCGACGTTTACCATAACATGGCCATCTTCTTCTCAAAGCAGGGCAAGTGGGAAGACGCCATAAGTTACTACCAGAAGGTGAACAAGTTCAACCGGTTTTTCATCATGCCTTATTATTTTACGGGCAACGTTTTTAACGATCGTCTCAATATGGAGAAAGCCTATAGACCGGAGTGGGGAGACAAAGCCGGCGAACCACGCAACGATTACGACCGCGCGATGGCCTCCTACGAGGCGGTGCGCAAGATCGCGCCCAATTACGTGCAGATGCACCACCAGGTGGGCACCCTTTATATGAAGATGCATGACCTCATGATGCGCGAGGGCAAGCCCAGGGAGGCCCAGGAGTTCCTGGACAAGGCGCTGGCCCGCTTTAATCTTTACGAAAACCTGGACCCGGTTTACCCGGCTAATTATTTCCGCAAGGCGCAGATTTATATAATGCGCCAGGATATGAAGGCGGCCGAGAGGGAGTACCTTAACAACATTAACGCCTGGAAATGCTATGTGAAGGGTCACAACCACGGCACGGCCGAGGCTTACACCACGCTGGCCAACGTGCAGTACGCCCAGGGAAAGTACAGCGAAGCCGTTGCCAATTACCGCCTGGCGCTGGAAAAGGACCCGGCCTTTGAGCAGGCGCGCAGGAACCTGCCAATAGCGCAGAGCAGGGTTCCGGTCGGAATGCAGGCGCTGCGTTAAGGAAAAATAAAGGCAGGGTACCTTTACCTGCCGTGCCTGCTACGATGCCAGAATCCGAAAACAACATTCCCGTGCCGCGCCTCCCGCTTGTTCTGCTGCTTACGGCGGCGTTTTTTGTGGCGCCGCTGCTTTTTTTTACAGGGCTTACCCGCAACCCCTACTATCTGCAGATAACCATTCTCAACATCGCGGTGTTGGGCGCTGCGGCTCTTTTTCTGCGCGCCTCGCTGAAGGCGGGGGCCTGGCGGCTGCCGATGACGCCGCTGGCGCGCCCGCTGGCCGCGCTGGCGCTGGTTTATCTTGCCTCTTTTATCCAGGCCTGGTTCGGCCACGCGCCTTTTTTCAGACCGGCCATGGCGGCGGAGGGGCTGAAGGCGGGAATGTTTTTTCTTATAAACTGTCTCGCGGTTTTTTACCTGGCGCTCAGCATACCCTACGCAGGGAAAGACTCTGAAATTCCGGCAGGGAAGTGGCTGGCTTTTATTCTTGGCTGGGGCGCGCTGTGGTTCCTGTTTCCCTGGCTTAAGATGCCGCTCTCCGGCGACGGGCTTTTTGAAAGGCTGTTCGATCCCTACGGAGCGCTCGTCTGGGTTTCCGGCTTTACCGCCGCGGCTCTGCTTATCCGCCGTTGCCGCCAGGAAGACATACTGCATCTGGCCCTTTCCACAGGGGCCATAGCCTCGCTTTACGGCATACTCCAGTATTTTCGCATAGAGTTGGTGTGGGCGAAGCTCCTCAACCCCTACAGCAACCGCTCGGTTTCCACCTTCGGCAACCCCAATTTTATTTCCACCTACGCGGTGATCTTTCTGCCGCTGGCGGCCTCGCTGCTGATGAAGGCCGATACTCGCGTGAAACGCAGCTACTACGGACTGATGTTCCTCTCCTACGAAGGTATGCTGATGTCCAGCCTGACGCGCTCCTCGTGGCTGGGCGCGGCGGCGGCTTTCGCTTTTCTTTTCGCCTTCGCTTCGCACCGGGGGCAGTTGAAGGCCGGTAAAAAATTTCTTTACCCGTTTTTCGTTGCGGCTCTGCTGCTGTGTTTTTTCTGGCCGGCGGACTCGCGGAATCTTTCCAGGTCCGGCCTGGTGGACCGCGTCGGCGAGGCCGTCACCGGCATAAAATCCCCGGCCGCCTTCAGTCTTTCCGGCGACGACGGCAGGATTTATTCCTCTTTCCACCAGCGTCTGCTTATCTGGACCAGCGCCTTGCAGATGGGCCTTGAAAACCCGCTGCTGGGCAAGGGCTGGGGGCAGTTCGAACTTTTCTATCCTTTTTACCAGGGGCGTCTGATGGCCGGTTTTCCGGTGATGCGGAACTTGCGCACCCACGCCAACAACGCGCACAACGAAATATTGGAGCAGTGGTCCCAGGCCGGGCTGCTGGGTCTCGGGGCCTGGCTGTGGTTTTTCGTGGCGCTTTTTTACGGATTCCGGCGTTTTTACCGCGCGGCTTCCCCTGAGGCCCGCTACGGGGCCGTGCCGCTGGCAGCCGGGTTGGCCGGGGCGCTGGTTGACAACCTTCTCAACGTCTCTTTGCATTTTGCCGTGCCCGGACTGGCCTTCTGGTGGGTGGCGGGCGCGCTGGCCGTTAAAACCTGCGGCGCGGGAACTTATCCGGAGTGGAAGCGGCCGCGCGCGGCTGCGGCTGCGGCCTGGGCGCTTCTTCTGTGCTGCTTCGGGGCCGCCTGGTTCTGGCAGCGGCAGTTTACGAGGGAGTTCCATTTTTTCAACGGTTTCAGGGCCATGCGCTCAAACAACTTCCCGGCGGCGGTGGCGCAGCTGCGTACGGCCTGGGAGGCCGGCCCCCGCGAGGTTAACAGCAACTATGAATTCGGTAATGCCTACGTGCGGACGGGGGAACTGGAAAAAGGCGCGTGGGCTTACGGCGAGGCTCTCAAATCCAATTCCGGCTACGACGAGATTTACTTCAACCTGGCCATAATACAGAAACGCCTGGGCCGCAGCGGGGAGGCGCTTAAAAACCTGCAGGTTTCCTCGGTTATAAACCCGCTTAACCTTACCACCTGGCAGGCTATGGCCGAGGTTTACCTGGCCAGGCAGGATAGGGAGTCCGTAGCCGCGCGCGCGGCGGAGGACTTTGAGGAAGCGGTTAAGATTTTCCCCGATGATCCCGGCATGTGGAACACACTGGGCTATTTTTATACCCTCGTGAAAAATTACGAGGCCGCCCGCAAAGCCTACGGACGCGGCGTTAAAGCGGATCCCGGCAACCCCATGCTGGCGGAAAACCTCGCCGGCGTGTCGCGCCGGCTGGGGCTGAAAAGCGACCCTGATCTGGCCTGGCTGGACGCCTACAGCCGCCTGGAAAAAATCGCCGGCGCCCCTGGAGACGCGGCGCCCCGGGAAGTGAAGGAAGCGGACGCTCTGCTGGCGCTGGAACCGGCAAATCCGAAGGCCCGCCTGCTGCGCGCCAAAATATATTTTAAGGCCGGGCGTCTGCCGGAGGCCAGGGCGGCCCTTGAGGGGCTGCTGAAAGAGAAATACGCCGACAATCAGACCCGCTACGGCTTGGCGGTTATCTATGAGAAAGAGGGGAATGTTCCGCTGGCCCGCGCCGAATGGGAGCGCTTCCTTCAGCTGGAACCCGGCAATGTAACAGTGGAGCGGCGGCTGCGGGCTCTGCGGTGAAGGGGACAAGCGCCTTCACCTGTACCTGCCGCTATTTTGTAACAATCCTGTAATATTTAGGCAAACAGGAAAAGGTTAAATATGACGCAGACCTAGTAACTACTCAGGTAGACAGAATTCAGAATTCAGGAGTCAGAATGAAGATGTTGG
>CAZYFL010000231.1:0-4241 GCA_964646805.1 uncultured Elusimicrobiaceae bacterium
CCTTATGAGGAGATTCTGGCTTGCGCTGACGGACGCGCGTCTTAAAGTCGTGCTCAAGACGCTGCGGGCTTCCGGCCCCGGCCTGGGAGAGCTGGTTAAAAACCCCGGCGCCGCTCCGGCTTTTTTCCGGCCGTTGCGCGCCGGCATTAGGCGGACATACTCAGCCGCCCCCTCCGCCTTCCCGGCCTCCTCACAAGCGCTGGTCGCAGCGGAGGATTTTACGGCGCGGCTTGAAAAATTTTTCTCCGATCTGGCTCTTCACAAGACGCCCCCGGACGCGGCCGCAAGGGAAGCGCTGCTCTATCTGCAGCAAGCCTGCGCCGAAGCCCCGGGACTTCTTTCCCTAAGCGGCCGGGCCGGCGCCTCCGCCGAAATACGGGGCCTTTGCGCAGGGGCGCGCAAAAGTCTGGCCCTAGCCAGGGCCGCCTGCCTGCCGGCAGGTAGACAATCCTCAGGATCCTTCACGTGCAGTTTTACGCAAAATCTCAAATTTGGTAGTATATACTCCGGACTTGACGCGGTTTTTGACGCTTACGAGCGCTGCGCCGAAGCCCTCTACAGAATCCCCTCATGAGAAAAATACTAACGGCAGCCATATTGTTTTCCTGCCTTTCCCAGGCATGGACGCTGACCGTCTCCGTCTACCACACCAGCGACGTACATGGCTGGTACTCCTCACGTCCCGCCAGGTGGGACAAGGAAAACTCCACCCGCGCTATAGGCGGCTTTCCGGCGCTCTCCGCACTGGTGAAAAAGGGAAAAAACCCGTACATACTTTTAGACTCCGGCGACATGTTCCAGGGCACGCCCGAAGGCAATTTCACGAAGGGCATGGCCACCGTCGCGCTTATGAACAAGCTGGGCTACTCCGCCGCCGTGGTCGGCAACCACGACTATGACTACGGCGAGGAAAGCCTCAAGGCAATGATCTCCAGCGCCTCCTTCGTAATGCTGGGCGCCAACGTATACAGGAAGGAGGACGGCCGGCGCGCGTCTTATCTGGAACCATATACGATCATTAAAAAAGCCGGTAAAAAAATAGCCGTACTGGGCATAGCGGGCAGGCACACGGCCACCTCCACGCTGCCGGCCAACGTAAAGCATCTCACATTCCGCGACGAGGAAGCCGAAGCGGCAAAATGGACGGCCGAAATAAGGAGGCAAAAACCCGACGCTATAATAATCCTGGCCCACATAGGCATAGGCGGCGACACCGCCGGGCGCAAGACCGACGTCTCAACCTGGACTTTCACCGCGCAGGAGTCCGCGCAAGGGACCATCGGTATAGCCCGCGCCGCCGGAAGCGCGCAGGCCGTGATGGGCGGCCACAACCACGCCGGCCTGTCCGGGGGCTGGTACGATAAGGAAAGCTCCACGCTCATCCTGGAAAGTTTCTGGGGTTTGACCGATGTTACCAGGCTCGACCTAGAGTTTGACGACGCTACAGGGGCCTTCACCGGAGCGAAGGCCGAACTGGTCCCGCTGTGGGCAGACAAAACCGGCGAGGATGAGGATATCAAAAACCTCATACGCGGTTTCACCAGAGAAGTGGACAAAGAAATGGAAGTTGTTATCAGCGAAAGCGCCTTCGATCTGGAAAAATCTACGAGCGGACTGGACTCGGATATCGGAAACTGGTTTACCGACGCCATGCGCCGCCAGGCCGGCGCCGACGCGGCTTTCCAGAACACCGCCGGCATAAGGTCCGAACTCAGGAAAGGCCCTGTTACGCTAAGGGACATCTACCAGGTAATGCCTTTTGAGAATACCCTGGTAAAGCTCACCATGACCGGCGGGCAGATAAAGAGACTGCTGATAGATAACCTTTCGGGCGGATCCTCCAGGCTGCAGGTCTCCGGCCTCAAGATCAGCTTCAAATCACCGGCGAAGGCCCCCGGGAATATGATCATAGAAAAGGACGGGAGAACCGTAAAAGACGGCGACAAACTGACCGTGGCCACCAACAACTACCTGACCACCGGCGGCACGGGCGGAAAAGTTTTCAGCGAGGCGGAAAATTCGGAGGACACCATGCTGACCATCAGGGATCTGCTGCTGAACGATATAAAAACTAACCCGATAAAGTCCGCGCCAGAACGCGGGAGGATAATACGGCTGGAGTAAACGGTATAAAACCGGCCCTTCTTGCCCTGTTGCTGGGCGCGGGGGCCTGCGCAAAAAAAGAAGAGATCGTAATTTTCGCTACAGGGCGGTCGCAGGGCCGCCTGTGGGCGGAGGAAGCGCCCGGCTCCTCCGGAAAGGCCGGCGGGTTTGCCGTTTTCAAAAGCCTTTATGACCTGGAAAAACGCCCCAAGCTTGCGGTGGATATCGGCAACTGGTTTTCAGCCACGCCGGAGGGCTGGCTGACTCGCGGCCGCTCAACCCTGGCCTGCCTTAACGAGGTGCCTTACGCAGCGGCGGCGCCCGGGCTGGAGGATCTTTCACTCACCCCGCGGGAACTGCAAAAACTGGCGGAGTCCTCCGCCATGCCGCTGCTGGCCTCAAATCTTTACCTGAAAACAAATAAAAAACCGGCCTTCCTTCACAGCTCCCGCATAGCGGAAGCCGGCGGGCGCAGGGTGGGCATTTTCTCGCTGATTATCTTCTCCCCCTCAAGCCCCAACAAGCCTAAATACCTGCCCAGCTACAAGCTGGAGAAGGAAACCTACGAGGCGCAAAGGGCGATAAAGACTCTTAGGGACGGCGGCGCGCAGCTGCTGGTAATGCTGCTAAGCGTCAACCCTAAAGAAAAAGCCTCGCAGAATTTTTTTCGCGACCTCCTTTCAAAGCTGCCAGGGATAGACCTGGTAATAACCGACGAGCCCTCCGTAAAAAAGCCTTTCAGGGCAGGCCGCGCCTGGGTGGCCGGCGCGGGGCTGGAGCTGGCCTCCGCAGCCAGGCTGGAGCTCACGCTGGACAGCGCGACTGGAAGGATGACGGACCTGAGTTGGAAAAATGTCCGGCTCAGCGCCAGGGAATATGGCGAGGCCCCCGGTATGCTTAAGGTTATCGCCGGTTACAGGAAGTCTGCGGCCGCCCATTTTTCAAAACGCGTGGGGTTCCTGAACTCCGCACTGCCATTGGGCGGCCACGGCGTTTCCCCGGCGGCTGATTTCGCCGCAGACTGCATGCGGCGCTGGGCTAGGACAGATGCCGCCATCATCGGCCTCAAAGAGCCGGCAGCCGGCTTTTCAAGCGGGACCATTCTCGTGGGGAACCTTTATGCCTCTTTCCCGCTGGACTCAAGCGTGGTTTTTGTGAAAATACGGGGAGATGATCTGGAGCGGGCGCTGGCGGGGCTTCAGCCCGGCGGGATAAGCGTTTCCGGGTTGCGGCTTTTTCTGAAGGACGGCGCGCTGGAGCGCGTGGAAAGCGACAGCGGCCCATTGGTTCCGGGGCATACTTACAGGCTGGCCGTGCCGGACTCCCTGGTCGGCGGCCGCGAGAATCCGTTACTCTCAAGCGCAATGGAGTTCGCCAACTCAAGACGCTACCTGCGCGAAGTCGTGGGCTGGTGCTTCTCACGGCAGGATAAGGGCCGGTGATAAATAATGTTCCAGGCTATAGCGGATTTTTGTTCCAGATGGTTCGGTAGGTTCAAGGCTTTTTCAATGGCGGCCGGGGCTTGGGGGTTCCTTTTCAGCGTAAACTCCCTTATAGGTTTTCAGGCCGGCTTTGAATACGACGACGGGCTTGTTTACTCCACGCCGGCTTTCCAGGCGGCCGAAAAAGACAATGCTCAGCGGGACGGGCCGGATTACTGGAACTCTGTCAACCGCTCCTTCAGCTACGAGCGTTTGAAGCCGGTCCCCTGGCTGGCGGCCTGGACACTGAGAGCGCTGGGCGTGAAAATAGCCGTTTTCTGCGACCGGGGCGGCGAGGGCGGGGACAGTCTTGAGGCCTCCTGGAGGAAGCTGGCCGATTATTTTTACTTCACTATGACTGAAGACGAAAAATACAGGATCCTTGAAAAGAAACGCTTCATCATTTACGCCGCCCCCTCGGACTCCGGAATAATACAGGCCAGGAAGGCGGGCGTGACGCCGCTGCGCATAAAAAAGAGCAAAAAATCGGTAAACCCGCTGGAAAGCACTCCCGGCAAATTCAAAGAGAAAACGATTCCCCTTTCAGAATTCTGATTTGTAAATGCGCCCCATTGCCCTTAGCCTCTGTAAAATATAAAATAGGTAACTACTCAGGTAGACAGAATTCAGAATTCAGGAGTCAGAATGAAGATGCCA
>CAZYFL010000232.1:0-4225 GCA_964646805.1 uncultured Elusimicrobiaceae bacterium
ACATCCTCATTCTGACTCCTGAATTCTGACTTCTGGCTACCTGAGCAGTTACCAAGAAAGCCTGACTTCAAAGGCGCGTAAGAGCGTAATTCGGGGTTTCCTTGGTGATTTTCACGTCGTGAACATGGCTTTCCTTCAGACCGGCGTTAGATATCCGCATGAATCGCGCTTTTTTCCTGAGTTCCGCCAAGTCCCTACAGCCGCAGTAGCCCAGGCCGGAGCGCAAACCGCCTGTAAGCTGGTGCACAATATCCGCGACGGAACCTTTAAACGGAACCTGCCCCTCTATCCCCTCAGGAACCAGCTTCTCTTTTTCCACGCCCGCCTGCCCGTAGCGGTCCCTGGAGCCGGCTTCCATGGCTCCCACCGAGCCCATCCCGCGGTAGGCCTTATAGCTGCGTCCCTGGTACAGGATGATGTCGCCGGGAGCTTCTCTGGCGCCCGCAAAAAGAGTGCCGAGCATGACGCAGTCCGCGCCGGCGGCGATGGCTTTGGTTATGTCGCCGGAAAATTTTATCCCGCCGTCCGCTATGACAGGGATGCCACGCCTGGCGGCCGCCCTGCGGCAGTCTCTTATGGCTGTCAGCTGCGGCACGCCGACTCCGGAAATTATGCGCGTGGTGCAGATAGATCCGGGGCCTATGCCGACCTTTATCGCGTCGGCGCCGGCTTTTATCAGTTCCAGCGCGCCTTCGTAAGTGGCGACATTGCCGGCTATAACTTCCACGTCAAACCCGCGCTTTACCGCTTTCAGCGTCCGCAATACGGATTCGGAATGCCCGTGCGCGGCGTCCAAAGCTATCACGTCAACCCCGGCAGCCACCAGTTCTCCGGCGCGTTCCACTGCCGCTTCCCCGGCGCCTATCGCCGCGCCGACCCTCAGGCGCCCCGCCTTGTCTTTGCAGGCATCGGGATACTGTTTTTTGTTCATTATATCCCTAGTGGTTATAAGGCCTTTCAACCGGTAATCCCTGTCAACGAGGGGCAGTTTCTCTATCCGGTGTTCGTGCAACATCTTCTCGGCCTGTTCCACGGTAGTGCCGACCGGGGCGACGAACAGTTTTTTCGTCATCACAGAGGAAACCTTCCGGTCCAGGTCCTTTGCGAAACGCAGGTCCCTGTTCGTCAGCATGCCGGCCAGTTTCTCCCGGGAGATAACGACCAGGCCCGAGATATTATGCTTGCGCATCAGTTCAAGCGCGTCTCTCAGCGTCTCTTCGGGGGAGATGGTTACGGGGTTGGTGATTACGCCGCTTTCGTGCTTCTTCACTTTGGCTGCTTCCAGCGCCTGCCGGCGCGCGGGCATAGCGCGGTGTATTATCCCTATGCCGCCTTCGCGCGCCATCGCTATCGCCAGGGCGGATTCGGTCACCGTGTCCATGGCGGCGGAGAGCAGCGGGATATTCAGCGCTATTGCGGCGGTCAGGCGGGTGTGTATGCCGGTCTGCTTGGGCAGCACCGAAGACTTTGCCGGGAGCAGGAGCACATCGTCGAAGGTAAGGCCTAAAGGAATATTATCTTGAAGCATTAACAACCCCTTTTCAGCTCAAATTTGAGCGTTAAATTTCCTTCATCCAGACAGAATCAACCGCCGCATATTTTCCCTACTCCCATTCTATGGTAGCCGGGGGTTTGGAGGTGATATCGTAAACCACCCTGTTTATTCCGCGCACCTCGCTCACTATCCTTGAGGAGATCTTGTGCAGCAGATTGTGCGGCAGCCTGGACCAGTCCGCCGTCATGCCGTCCACAGAGCTCACGCAGCGCAACGCTAGCGCGTATTCGTAGGAACGTTCGTCGCCCATCACGCCCACGGATTTGACCGGCAGCAGTACGCAGAAAGCCTGCCAGATTCTGGAATACCAGCCGGCGGCCTGTATCTCTTCACGCATAAGGCGGTCGGCCTCGCGCAGAATCTTCAGCCTGCCGGGCGTCACCTCGCCCAGCACCCTGATAGCGAGACCCGGCCCGGGGAAGGGATGCTGCATCAGCGCCGGCTCCGGAATCTTAAGGCTCCTGCCCAGCTCGCGCACCTCGTCCTTAAAGAAGAACCGCAGCGGCTCTATGAGACTCATTTTCATTTTAGCGGGAAGGCCGCCCACATTGTGGTGACTCTTTATCACGGACGAAGGGCCTTTAACGGAGACGGACTCTATCACGTCGGGGTAAAGAGTGCCCTGCAGGAGGAAAGCGGCATCCCGTATTTTTTTCGCTTCCTTATCAAAAACTTCTATAAAAGTGCGCCCTATTATTTTCCGTTTTCTCTCGGGCGATGTAACCCCCTTGAGCCGGCCCAGGAAGAGTTTCGAGGCATCAACCACCTTAAGACTGTAACCGGATTTGTCCTGAAAGACTTCCCTCATCCGCTCGCGATCGCCATGACGCAACAGGCCGGTGTCCACAAAAATGCAGCGTAGTTTTTTACCTATGGCCTTGTGGGCCAGCGCAGCGGCCACCGAGGAATCCACCCCCCCGGAAAGACCGCAGATCACGGTTTTACCTCCGGCCTGTTTCTTTATTTCAGCGACGCTTTCGGAAAGGAAAGAGGCCGGAGTCCAGCGCTCTTTATAGCCGCAGATGCCGCGCGCGAAGTTCTCAAGCATTTTAACGCCGCGCCCGGTGTGGTGCACCTCAGGATGGAACTGCAGGGCGTAGAGACCCAGTCCAGGGTTCTCCATGGCGGAAATGCCGGAACCGGAGGCCACGGCGGTAACCTTAAAGCCGGGCGGGGCTTTTTTAACTTCGTCGCCGTGGCTCGTCCAGACATTTAAGGCGCCGGGCAGATCCGCGAGGAGCCTGGAGCCTTTGTATATCGTTACCAGGTCAAGCCCATATCCGCGCCGGAAGGCCTTGCCCACTTCCCCGCCGAATTCCCTCGCCAAAAGCTGCATGCCGTAGCAGACGCCCAGCACGGGCACGCCCAGGCTGAATACGGCGGGGTCCGGCTTAGGCGCGGCTTTGTCATAGACGCTGGAAGGCCCGCCGGAAAGGATAATCCCGCGAGGGCTGCGCGAAAGGATATCTTCCAGCGGCGCGCTAAAGGGAAGTATCTCGCAATAAACCCGCAAATTGCGCAACCTGCGGGCGATAAGTTGCGTATACTGGCTGCCAAAGTCAAGAATGAGGATTTTATTCATACGGCATGCATGGGCGGCGGCGCCGAAATTGCGGGCGAATTTTATTGGCAAAAATCCAGGAAAATGACAAGAGAATATCGCTGGCTGTTAAATTTCTGGTTGAGTTGTCCATACTTTTTATTTCCACACGACTTCCTCGGACGATCAAACTGCAACTGCGGGGAGGATTCAATATTTTAGATTATCTGCGCCTACCGCAGCGGAACCCGAGGTACGACCCCACGGAGGACGGGAGGTGGTACATGCTTAAGGTGAACACCCCGGCGCTTGCGCCGTACTGCCAGCCGCTATCCCGGACCACCACCCTGGCAGCACCTGCACCGTCATAGGTAAAGTAGTAATCATTCCCATAGGCATTATCTGAAGCGCCTACAGAAGTCGGTATCCCTGTGGCAAAATCATAGCCTGTGACATAGCCATTGCCTAGCCCATTTGTGGGGTCAGCGGTCATCACAAAGTCTACCCACTCCCAGACATTGCCAATCATATCGTAAACCCCTTCCTAGGTGACACAGGCAGTTCGCGCTCCTGTGAGAGTGGCGACGCCACCGGATGTATTACATACCATCGCTTCTGCGGTCTCCTCGGCCGTGATGTTCCACTTGCTCCCTTTATAGTTTGCCGCGTTAAACCATTCGGAATTGCTGAGCAGGTGTTTCCCCGCATTCTGACAGGCCTTCCTGGCCGCGCACCAGTTGATACTGACCAGAGGGGTTTGCCCGGAGGCGGAACCGGCAATGGCCGTGCTGCCGCAGGCGTCTACCTCGGCCTGGGAACCATCGGTACAGGTACAGTTGGTTACTGTCCCGCCTGCCAGATAGGCCTCATACTTGTCAATGCAGTAGGGATAGGGGCCGGGGATATAAGCCATGCCCGCGGGACAGGCGACTCCATCCGCCGTAGCAGTGTCAAAATACTGCTTGGTGGCCGCATGCAACGCGGATGTGGGGTCCCGGGCAGTGTCTGCGCCCCAGTGTAGGTGTTCGCCCCAAGCACGGCCGCCGTCCCCGCTATCTTTGAAGGCGCTATAGCGGCGGAAGCATTTATGTCCGCGTCAACTATAGCTCCCCCCGCCACCGAGCCGGGCC
>CAZYFL010000233.1:0-4214 GCA_964646805.1 uncultured Elusimicrobiaceae bacterium
TCGGTTTCCCCCCGAAGCGGGGCCCCCCATCCGCAAGGGCGCGCAGGGCAAGCCCACCGCCGCTCGCAATGACAACCTGAGCAGTTACCATGTTATTAAAATGTAGGGTCAGCCTTAAAGCGGTTTCCTTCACTTCCGGAGAAAGACCTTCCCTGTTATTATATCCGACTTCAGCGCACAAGTATTGTACAATTCAAGCATGGCGGAAATAGTGTTAATGAGGCATGGGCATGCCCTTTCGCCACGCGAAGCCGGAGTACTCTCGGACTCTGAACGTCCGCTTTCACCGCTTGGTGAAAAAGAGGCCCTTGAGACTTCCCTGCACCTTAACGCCTCCGGTTTCGTTCCTGACTTCATAATCTCCAGCCCCTTCCTCCGGGCCGGCCGCACCGCCGCAATAGCGGCCGGAATATTTCCCAGCGCCCCGCTCAAAACCGATCCAGCTCTCAGCGACGGCCAACTACAAGCCCTGCTGGAACTCATACTGCGACTTTCCACGGGGGAGTCCAGTGCGCTGTTGGTGGGACACCAGCCCCTGATCGGAGCCGGCGCCGGCTTTTTGCTCGGAATGAATAATTTTGACCTCCCTCCCGCGGGTTTCGTCCGCATTAAGTCCGCTAAAGAGCCAGGCTTCAGCTCTCTGGTTGAATTTTACGTCCCCCCACAGCCTGAAAAAAAGGACGGAGGCGGCGGTTCATGACTGAATTACAGGCGGTTATACTGGGTATACTGCAGGGCGCGGGAGAATTCCTGCCCATCTCAAGCTCCGCCCACCTGGCGCTGGCGCCGCGCGTTTTCGGCTGGCCCTACCAGGGCCTGACCTACGACGTGATGCTGCACCTGGGAACGCTGCTGGCGGTTCTGATTTATTTCCGGCGGGATTGGTTTAAGATCTTTTCAGACGCAATAAAACGCCCCGCAGAAAAAGAGGGCCGTCTGCTGTGGCTGTTGGCTGCCGGTTCGGTTCCGGCCGGCCTGGCCGGCGTCTTCCTTAACGATCTGGCGGAAACAAAATTCAGGGATCCGCTCTGGATAGGCTTCAATATGCTTTTCTTCTCGCTCTTCATTTACCTGGCGGATCGTAAACCGACGCAGGCGCTGGAGGAGGACTCTTTTTCGCTGAAGCACACGCTGCTAATAGGCCTGGCCCAGTCCATAGCTTTAATGCCGGGGGCCTCGCGCTCCGGCATGACCATAATGGCCGCCCTTTTCCTCGGCTACACGCGGGGCGCGGCGGCGCGCCTCTCGTTCCTCCTGGGCACCCCCATCATACTTGCAGCGGTCCTGCTGGAAGCCTGCAAAATCTCACCGGAACGCCTAAACGCCGCCTCCGCCGCCGGCCTGGCAGCTTCCTTCACAACAGGTCTGGCCGTCATAGGGCTTTTAATGGCTTGGCTCAAAAAGCGCACACTTACCCCCTTCATCATCTACAGGGTAATCCTGGGCGCCGCAATCTTGTGGCTGTTCCGGGGAAGTTGAAGGTTCTACTTTCAACCCTCATTTCTCCGCCGGCCCGTTGACGGGAAGAGAAATTGTGAGCCTCGCCCCGCCACCAGGGAGATTGTCCAGTCGCATCCCACCCCCGTGGCGCAGCGTTATCTGATCGCAGACAAAAAGCCCCAGGCCGGTGCCGCCCTTGTCCTTGCGCGTGGTGCCGAAAACCTTTATCCCCTCCTTCAGCAACTTCTCCGGAAAGCCCGGACCGTTATCTGAAATTTCCGTTATCACGCGATTTCCTTCGGCCCTGGCCGAAACCTTCACCTTTCCCCCCTCCGGCACGAAAGACAGTGAGTTTAAAAGCGCGTTTATAAAAACCCTTTCTATATGCGCCCTGCTCATGCGCAACGTCGGGAGTCCCTCGGGAAAATCCAGTTCCAGCAGGACGTTTTTCTTCCTGGCGGTGCAATCTAGAAGCAGGGCCGCGCTTTCGGCGGAGTCCCTAAGCTGTGCCGGCTCGAACGTATATTCCTGTCCGCGTATTATGCTAAGCGCAGCGGAAAGCAGGCCTTTGGCGTACCTGGCTCCCTTAACTATCCGCTCCAGATCTTTTTTATCCGGCTTTTCATCCGCAACGGCAAGCTCAGCGCTCAGCAATATCACTGAAACGGCGTTGCCCAAATCATGCAAAACCCCGCTCGCCAGCGTCCCCACCTCCCCGGCAGAAGCGGTCTTCACTATCTCGCTTTCCGTTTCGGTTACTTTCTTCTCCAGTAATTCCACCTGCCCTCGTTTGAAAGCCAGGCCGGCTTCCGCCCTTTTCCTGGACTGTGCGGCGCTGTAGACGACCCCGGCGGAAAAAAACAGGACGGCTATTTTAACGCCCAAAGACAGCGCCCCGGCCAGGTCCCCCCCGGCAACCGGCCAGGCCATCAGAGTTATAGACAGCGCGCAGAGGAAAACCATCCCCGCCGAGTCCTTAAAAGTGGCCATCAGCGATGCCGCGAAAACCGGCAGCAGGTAAAGCGCCCAGAAATAGGAAACCCCGCGGCCGGAATAGTAAAGTACGCCGGTTATCAGCCAGAAATTTACCAGCAGTATAAAGTCTATCAGCCAAAGGTTTACAGAAGAGCGCCGCCTCAAGAGATAGTTAAAAAAGAAGTTGGATCCCAGCAACAGCAGGAAAAAATAAAGGATGCGGGGATATACTATCTGCGGGTTGTCGCGGTAAAAATAAGCCAGGGCTATCATGAAGACCGCGAAGATCACCTCGTAGGAGTTTCGGGAAAAACTGGTGACCTCTCCCCGGTCCAGCGCCTTAAAGTAGTTTTTCATGATATCTCAATTACCAATCAGTCCTTAGATACCCGACAAGAGCGTGTCGGGTTGATTCTGGCTTGAGAATTTTTTTCTCCGTTGTTTTCAGATATACCACTTGGGTATATTATGCCTCTTTAACGAATTATACTCAAATATTCCGCGCGCTTTTCTTTGACTGTGAAACCAATGCGTTTTTGCGGCTCCTCCTGCTCGCTCCGCGGATTTAAGAGCAGCATGCTTTCCGTTGCTGTCTCTTATCTATTATAATTAGCCTATGACGAATGGACCCCCTCCGCTCCCCAAGTTGCTACGATTCGACAAGGCACAGCTCTTCAATTTTTTCTTTTTCGGGATACTTCTCTTTCTGCTGTATCAGTTGCTGCGCATCCTGTCTCCGTTCACCGGGGCTATACTGGTGTCCGCCACGCTGACGCTGATCTTCTACCCTCTGAATCTCTGGATACGCCGGCGCGTGGTAGAGAATAAGACCGTCGCGGCCGCCGTCTCCACCCTTACGGCCGTACTTACCGTGGTGTTGCCGCTGCTTATTTTCGGCTGGCTGCTGTTGCGCGAGTCGCAGGAGCTGTACCCAAAAACCAATCAGTGGCTCACTAACATCTCCCAGCGGGAACTGCAGGTCCAAATGCCGGAAAGACTGAAGATTTACTGGGACTTGGATTTGGCCGACATAGTCACCGGAAACCTGAAAACCATACAGGAAACCATTACCAGTTCCGGCACGGTACTGCTCAAAAACATTTTCTTCTTCCTGGTGAATTTCGTCGTGATGATAATAACCCTCTTCGTCTTTTTCCGCAACGGGGAACGCTTCCTGCACTGGCTGATAGACATTCTTCCCATGGACCAGGAATATAAGCACCGTATAGCGGGCCAGCTCTACATGACCACGATGGCGGTGGTCCGCGGCCTGCTGCTGACGGCGTCTTTTCAGGGGCTGGTTGGCTCGCTAGGCTACTGGCTGGCCGGCGTCCCCGCCCCCGCGCTTTTCGGCGTACTGACATCTTTCGCCGCACTCGTGCCTTTCGTAGGGACCAGCCTGGTGTGGCTGCCGCTTTCAACCGCCATGTTCTTCTGGAAAGGGGCAAAAATAGGACTGATCGTGCTGTTCTGGGGCGCGATTGTCGTCGGGCTGCTGGACAATGTCCTGCGCCCCATACTTATAGGCAAGGGCGCCAAACTGCCCATTTTCCTTCTTTTTCTGGGCATTTTCGGCGGCATGAAAGTTTACGGCCCGCTCGGCCTTTTAATGGGGCCGCTGCTGATCTCCTGCGTTACAGTCTTCCTGCAGATCTACCGCGAGACAAAAAACCTGCCGCATCAGGGAGGCTAAAGTCTGTATCCGCTGTATCTTTTCCTTCAACCTTCAGCCTTTGGCCTTTCTTCGTAACTACTGATATGAACGAGCCTGTCAAGTCCCCAGGTTGTGGGTTGTTGTT
>CAZYFL010000234.1:0-4207 GCA_964646805.1 uncultured Elusimicrobiaceae bacterium
CTGCGGAAGTCGTCGGCGCTGTGGAAGCGCTCTTCCGGGACGGGCGACAGGCAGCGGCTCATCAGGGCATCCACCCCTTTGGGCAGGCCGGGAAGCAGATCAGACAGCTGCTGGTAGGTTTTATGGGTTTTTTGGTAGTGGAAATCCGGCCCCTGGAAAGGCAGCGCCCCGCTGAGCGCCTCGTAGAGGCACACGCCGAGAGAATAGATGTCAGATTCAACCGAGAAAACCCCGAGCTCCTGCTCAGGAGCCATGTAGGCCGGCGAACCCACAACTTCGCTGTTGGAGACGCGAACCAGGGATTCCCTGGCGCGCCGGGCCAGACCGAAGTCCATCACCTTTATATTCCCCTCGGTGGAAAACATAATATTGGACAGCTTTAAATCTCCGTGCACCACGTTTTTGGAATGGGCATAGGCCAGTGCCCCGGCGGTCTCGCCGAACAGCTGCAGTGCCCTGTTAAACGGGATGCGGGTTTCCTTACTCAATACCATATCCAGAGTTTGCCCGTCCACGTACTCAAACACCAGATATATATTTTCTTTCTCTTCAAAAATGGTGTAAATCTCCACTATGCCGGGGTGGTGCAACATGGCCACGGTGCGGGCCTCGTCAAGGAAGCGTTGCTTCTCCCTATCGTTCACTTTTATCTCGTCGCCCAGCTTCTTTATAGCCACCTTGCGGCCCAGCGACTGGTCCGTGGCCTCGTAAACCACGCCCATCGCGCCCTCGCCAAGTTTGCGCTCTATCTTGTACTTCCCTGTAGCCACGCCCTCGTAGAAGACGGAAGGAGAAAGCACGTCGGGGTGCGTAATGCGGGCAACACCGACCCCCTCCCCGCGCCGGAAGGACATTATGTGCATAAGGCCCGCCGCCACCAGCGCGCCGCCAGTGAGTGTGAAGAACAGCAGTATCAGGAAACGCTTCATGGGGGCGCGGCTTTCCCCTGGCAGGGTATCGTTGCCGGCAGGGGAGATTTTCCTGCGCGCCGCAACGCCGCCGTTAAAACCGGACACGCGCGGCCCGTACTCTGCCACGGCATCCTGGTAGCGCCTTGAATAGGCTCCGTTCAGCGCCGCCGCCTGCTTAAAATCCTCCAGCATGCGCTTATAGTTGCCCTGCGTCTCGTAGGACAGCGCCCGGTTGAACCAGGCATCGGCGTAACCGGGGTTAAGGCCTATGGCGCGGCTGGCGTCGGTTTCGGCATCCCCCGCCTGCCCCTTGCGGTTAAGCGCCCATGCGCGCATGTTGAAGGCCTGCATGTTTGCGGGATCTTTCTCTATCACAAAGCCCGCATCCCGCACGGCGTCGTCGTAGCGGCCAAGAAAACTATAGGCGTTGGCGCGCTCAAGGTAAGCCCCGTAATTAGCGGGATCTTTTTCTATGGCCAGGCCGGAGTAGCGGACGGCGTTCTCATAGTCTCCCAGCCGGTTTTTAGTCAAAGCCGTTTTGAGATAGGCCCTGGACCGGGCAAAATCAGGCGCGGCCGGCTGCCCGGCCGCCAAAGCGCCCAGGCTGCCGCCGGCCCCACCCTTTACCGCATCGGGGGCGTCGTCGCGGGCGCCCATGGCGCGCTGTATCTCGTACACGGAAGAAATGGATTTCAACGTGGGCACGGTCTTGCGGCTTTCAAGCAACGCGGACAGCGCCCTGGCGGATTCATCCTGCGGGTCTATGCTCATGGCTTTCCTGATATCCTCAATGGCGCCCTTGCGGTCGTCAAGGGAAGCCCTTGCTAGGGCGCGGGCCTTGTAGGCATCCGGGTCTTTTGCATACAGCGCTATGGCGGCCGTGGCTGTCTTTTCGGCCATGGGGAAATTGCGGGTTTCGTTGTAATAGGAAGCCGCAGAGGTCTGTACGGAATGATTCTGCGGATAATTCTGCACGGCTGACTTTACGGCCAGTTCCGCTTTCTTCCTGTCCCCGGAATCAGAGGCGGTTTTAATGTCCAGCAAGGCGTCCACCTCGTTGCGCCGGTAGCGTCCGCCGGAGCGGTCGTTGGATATGGAGGAGTCCATTGCATGTACGGCGCGCAGCTCAAAAGGGGCCAGATTAAGGGTTATTTCCAGATACTCTTCCCTGCTTATGCGGTTTTCGCGCGCTGCCTTGTGCAGGGAAAACATCATCTCGGCTATCTTGCCGGAATACTCCGTTCTGAATGCGTCAATTTCCGGTTTGGCTTTCGGCTGAAGCAGGCGCAACAGCGCGGCGGCGGATTCTGCCGGGTTGTCCGCCGCGTTAAAACGAAAAACGTCAAGATCGTCCTTCCCTTTCAGGGGCTCCCGTCCGAAGCCGGCCCCAGGGCCGGGCACAAGTTCAACGCCGGAGGAAACGCCCGCGCCTAAGGGTTCTTCGGCCGCAAGGAGATAAAAAGGCGAGGCCGCCAGGAAGCCAAAGCAAAAAAAAGCGGAGAGTATAGTCCACATAAATGCGCCAAACGCGGCAAGGGATGCGCTTGTCCGTATGCCTGAATATAGGATAGAGGGTGGGGTATACTTTGTCAAGGGCCAAGCGGCCCGGGTATTGGGCTCTTTGCCTGACAGCACTTCTTATATTTTTTGCCGGAACCGCAGGAGCAGGGATCGTTGCGGCCCACTTTGGGCTCCTCGCGGCGCACGGTCTCTACCTTCACGACCTTGCCGCCATGGAGCACCTCCTGATGCTTCTTCATCCACTTCTTTACTTCCCTGTCATCGTTGATATTCACGCCGTCTATAAGCATCTTGCGGTAAATGCTAATGATCAAGGCCCTCATTTGCGGATCCCTGGCCTGCGTCAGTATCCGGGGCGACATCTTGTCCAGTTCGGCGGCCAGCTCATCATCTGTTTTTTCAGAAGGGGCTTTCTCCTCCACTGGGGCCTGCGGGACTTTAGCGGCCGGAGTCTCCGCTTTGGGAGCCGCCGACTTAGCCGCAATCGGTATCTGGAAGGCGGGGGGCTTTTTCCCCTCCCCCTTACCGCCTATCAGCTTTTTTAAAAAATCCCATGCCATAGTACTTCTCCTTAAAGTTTTTGAATTTCATAACGAATTCCTTCCTTGAAGGTAATTTCGTACAGGTAGGGCGCGTTCTTCTTCTCAAGCGTGATAAAAATTTTCCTGCCATCCTCGGCCGCGAAGCCGGACTGCTCCTTGGCCCCGTAACAGTACTCCGTTTTTCCGCAGGTCAGCAACGGCTCAGGTTCGCCCCAGGGGCCCCAGGGGTAGCGGGCCTGACGCGCCAGTACGCGGTCGCTTTCAGCCTCGTAATACACTACCAGGTAGCTTTTCAGCCAGGCGTTATATGAAACCGAGAATTCGTCCGGCATGCCTTCCATCACCTGGGAGGCCTCGGAGATATCCTCCGTCCAGGAGCCGGAGGCGGCTTCAATGCTGTAGTAAGAATATTCTTCCCGCGATGCCAGGCCTTCCGGCCTTACGCGGGCCAGCGCCGCCCCGTACTCCCCCGGAGCCTGCATTGAACGGCCATAGACGTAAACCCAGCCGTCCTCGTCGGTCCATACAGCCGAACCGAAAGCCGGCTCTATATCGCTCCACAGCAAATAGTTTGCGTCTAGGCGCGCCTTGACGTAGGGCCCGGACGGGCTCCCGGCCAGCGCCACTCCCTGCCCCACCCTGAAATAGTCGTAGGGTTCGGGGCCGTAGTTGTTCATTACGGAGTAAAAAATATAGCATTTTTCGCCGGCGCAAAGCCCGGAGCGCGGCCAGAACCTGCGCACCTGGCTGTATTCCCTGAGTTCGCCGGAGAGCAGGGGCAGGGGCCAGTTGTGCTCGTCGGCCACATAGACCAACGCGCCGGCCTGCGCGTAAGGGGAAGTGCTGGCGGAGAGCGCCGCCGCGCCGTCAATTATCCCCCAGACCGCGGCCTGGCCGTCCGGTTTCAATTCGCCGGTCCAAAGGTTGTTAAGAAGCCAAAGCGTGCGGCCGTCCGGCAACGGCACGGCGTAGTTTCCCCCCTGGGCCACCACGGAGCCTGTTGAAGGAACCTGCGAGAGCAGCGGGGCGCCGCTGGAGACGGAAAAAGAAGTGAAAGGGTTTTTCTGCCAGGCGGCGGCCTGCGGGGCGAAAGCGGGCAAAACGGCGGCGGCCATGAGACAGCGCACTGTTGCGACAAGGTAATTACGCAACAGTACGGCAGGGTTTTTCCCCTTTAAATTTTCTACCGCTATTGTCTTTAACTGGAACTGCATTTCAACTCCGGAAGGCGGC
>CAZYFL010000235.1:0-4169 GCA_964646805.1 uncultured Elusimicrobiaceae bacterium
TGATGTACGGCCAGATGACGGCCGGCTCCTGGATCTACATCGGCACGCAGGGCATACTGCAGGGCACCTACGAAACTTTTGCCGCCTGCGCCCGCAAACATTTCAAGAGCGACCTGACGGGGAAATTGACGGTTACCGGCGGGCTTGGCGGAATGGGCGGCGCCCAGCCCCTGGCCGTAACCATGAACGGCGGTGTGGCTATAGTTATAGAGGCGGACGAGACACGCATACGGAAGCGCCTTGACACGGCCTATGTGGATATCATGAGCCGCGACCTGGAGGAGGCCCTGCGCCTGTCGGATGCCGCCATGAAGGCGAGGAAGCCTCTTTCCATCGGCCTGCTGGGCAACTGCGCCGAGGTACTGCCGGAAATGGCCCGCCGCAACGCTAAAATTGACGTGCTGACCGACCAGACTTCCGCGCACGATCCGCTGAAAGGGTATATCCCCAGAGGATTTACCGTTAAAGAAGCCGACGCCCTGCGCATTAAGGACCCTGGGAAATATCTTAAACTTTCCATGGAATCCATCGCCATCCATGTGGAAGCCATGCTGAAGCTGCAGAAGGCCGGCGCCGTCACTTTTGACTACGGCAACAATATCCGCACGATGGCTTTTAAGCAGGGCGTGAAGCATGCCTATGACTTCCCCGGTTTCGTTTCCGCTTATATACGGGATCTTTTCTGCGAAGGCAAAGGCCCTTTCCGCTGGGCGGCGCTTTCAGGCGATCCCAAAGACATTGCGGTAACGGATAAACTGGCGCTTGATCTGTTCCCTGAAGACGCGCGCCTGTGTCGCTGGATGGATATGGCAACGAAGAAAGTTAAGTTCCAGGGCCTGCCGTCCCGCATCTGCTGGCTGGGCTACGGCGAACGCCGCCTCATGGGCATGCGGATCAACGACCTGGTAAAAAAGGGGAAGATTTCCGCCCCGGTGGTGATAGGGCGCGACCATCTGGATTCAGGCTCGGTAGCCAGTCCATTCCGCGAGACAGAGGCTATGAAGGACGGTTCAGACGCCATAGCCGACTGGCCTATTCTGAACGCTTTGATAAACACGGCTTCCGGCGCCAGTTGGGTTTCTTTCCACCACGGCGGGGGAGTGGGCATGGGCTACTCGCTGCACGCCGGCCAGGTTACCGTGGCCGACGGAACTAAGGAAATGGGCCTGCGCCTTGAACGTGTGCTGACAAATGATCCGGCTATGGGCGTGTTGCGTCACGCCGACGCCGGCTATAAAATCGCCTCAGATTTTGCGAAGAAAAAAGACATTAAAATACCGATGCTTAAGTAAATTAACGGAGGTAAGGGTTATGGCAAGCGAATTCAGTTTTGACGTGGTTTCAAAGGTGGAGTACGCTATTGTGGACGAGGCTATAGCCATTGCCATGAAGGAAGTGGTGAATCGCTACGATTTCAAGGGCTCCAACTCAGAGATCAACTTCGACAAAAAGGCCGGCAGCATAATGCTGCAGTCCAGCGACCCGTATAAGGTGAAGGCCCTTTACGACGTGCTTCTTGCCAAGATTTCAAAGCGAGGTCTGCCGGTGAAAAATTTTGACCCGCAGAAAATAGAGAGCGCCCTAGGCGGGACGGCTAAGCAGGCTGTAAAAGTGCAGCAGGGCATACCGCAGGAGAAGGCCAAGGAGATAGTGAAGGCCGTTAAGGAGCAAAAGCTCAAAGCTAATGTCTCAATACAGGGCGACACGTTGCGCGTCACCTCCAGGTCCAAAGACGAATTGCAGAACGTGATGACCCTTCTTCGCGGCGGGGACTACGGAATAACGCTTCAGTTTGACAACTTCCGCTAACCTGAAAACTTCAGTTCTAATATCAGAATCGTCGGGGTCGTGGGATATTTTTGTTCCGTCTTTCCGGCGGAGGCCGGAATCCAGGTCTCGTCTGAATCTGGACACCGGCTTTCGCCGGTGAGACGAGCCAATTGAAACTTTCAGGCTAACAATCTATGGCTACACTATTTACCGGTATTAAACAACTCCTGACCTTCGCCGGGGACAAAGCGCCGCGCCAGGGGGCGGCTATGCGCGAAGTCGGGCTGGTTAAGAACGCCGCAGTTCTGGTTGACAGCGGTATTATAGTTGCCGCCGGGTCGCGGGCGGCGGTCTCCCGTCACCGTCTGGCCAAAAAAGCCGGAAAAATTGAGGTAAGCGGGGTTTGTCTGCCCGGTTTTGTGGACAGCCATACGCACGCGGTTTTCGCCGAGCCGCGCCTTAAGGATTTTTCAATGCGTACCGCCGGGGCGTCCTACCAGGAAATAAAAGCCGCCGGCGGAGGGATAACTTCAAGCGTAGGCGCAGTGCGCAGGCAGCCGCAGCGCGCCATGGCGGAGCAGCTTGCCGCGCGGGCTGCGGGTTTTCTTGAATGCGGCACCACCACCGCCGAAGTGAAAAGCGGCTACGGATTAAACATGGAGTCCGAGCTAAAAATACTGCGGGCCGTGCGCGAGGCGCAGAAACTTACCCCGCTTGAAATGCTGCCTACCCTGCTGGCCGCGCACAGCGTGCCGCCGGAATTCAACGGCGAAGCGCAGAAATACCTGGATTATGTTACCGCAGGGATACTGCCGAAGGTCGCGGCCGGAAAGCTGGCGGTTTTCGCGGACATCTTCTGCGAGAAGGGCTATTTTACGCCGGAGCAGACTACCGCATACCTAAAGGAGGCAAAGAGGCTCGGCCTGACTCCCAAGGTACACTCCGAACAGCTTTCCAACTGCGGAGGGACCCGCGCCGCAATAGCGGCCGGGGTGATAAGCGCCGACCACGCCGACCATGTCTACGCCGAGGATATAGCGGCCATGCGCGAGGCGGGAACCATAGCCGCGCTGCTTCCGGCTTCCAATTTTTACCTTGGACTTACAAAATATCCGCCCGCGCGCGAGCTTATAGCCGCGGGGGTGCCGGTGGCGTTGGCCACGGATTTTAACCCCGGGACCTGCCCCTGCTGGAACATGCAGTTTGTGCTCTCCGCCGCTTGCACCCATTGCGGCATGACGCCGGAGGAGGCTATCTGCGCCGCCACAGTAAACGGAGCCTGGGCGCTTGGTATTGGCGGCAGGGTTGGGAGCGTAATCCCCGGTATGCAGGCGGACCTGGCTTTCTTTGCAACTGAAGATTACAGGGAGCTATGCTATTACTTCGGCGCTAACCAGTGCGTAATGACCGTTAAGAAAGGAAAAATCGTTTATGAAAATCATCCTGTTTCACATCGGCGACGCCCTTGTTAAAGCAGGGGGCGTCGGCGCGCGGGCGCTTAACCACGCAGTGAAGGCCGAAAAATACCCAAAGGTTAAAGGCGTGAAAAAGTTTCTGGCAAAACTGTCATGCCACAAAGACGTGCTGGTCGGCCTTGGCACGGGTAACCCCAGGGCCGGGGCTTTTATAAAGCTGATGAAAATAAAGCAACACGAGGTTTTTGTTATAGGCGACACCCGCTGCCGCGTGGAGGCCGCAAAGGAAGCGGGTTACCACAGCGGTGCGGTGTCAGGCTGTTTCGGCGACCCGCAACTGCTAATGCGCTCCAACCCGGAGTTGATGGCAAAAGATTTTTCCAATATGAAGCCATGGCTTATCTGGCTGGGCCTTGAAAAAGACCCGAAAGGCGTAAGCCGCGGCGCCTATATCTGCCCGGATTCGCCCATAGAGCATGCGCATTACGGGCGCACCGGCATGGACCTGCGCGAGATAGAAATAAAAATGAAGCAACTGCGGGAAGCAAAAAAGAAAATTACAGGCCGTAAATCCCGATAACCCTAACGCAACGTAAATATTCGGTAAACCCGTATCGTCGGAAGATTAGGCGGCGCGAAGTTCAGACCTCCTGACATAGCCCTCCAATAATTGTTCCGCTTTTTGGCCTTACATCGGCATCTGGGCCACGCCAAAATATAACCGTAACGTGGTTCCCGGAAAACATATTTCCATCTTATTCAGCGTCTCACACATAGCCGCAACAGCTTCGCTACGGTGCTCCGAACTCAACGGAGCCAATGTAATCCGCAACTTCCCTTGTTCCGGTTCAATATCGGCGGAACTCTGAAGGACGTTAGTGATAAATGTCCGCCCCTCCTGGTCCGCGCGCGCATAGTGCGGGCGCAATAACGCCAGCAAGTCGCTCTCCGCCTGATAGGCCACCATCTTTATCTGGTTGGTCA
>CAZYFL010000236.1:0-4150 GCA_964646805.1 uncultured Elusimicrobiaceae bacterium
CATCCGCAAGGGTGCGCAGGGCAAGCCCGCCGCCGCTCGCAATGATAACCTGAGTAATTACCATTTCTTAAGTAATTTGCCACCCGCTTTCCCCTATGTCTGCGCCTTATACAATTCTTTATACACTCCATCCAGCCTCAACAGTTCATCGTGGGTGCCGGTTTCCGCCAGTTCGCCTTTCCTGAGTACAAAAATCTTGTCCGCGTTCTTTACTGTGGAAAGCCTGTGCGCCACCATTATGACGGTCCTGCCTCCGAGTATGCGTTCTATAGCGGCCTGCACGGCCTGCTCGCTGGCGGTGTCCAGGTTGGAAGTGGCCTCGTCGAGCAGCAGTATCCTGGGCTCCTTTATTATAGCGCGGGCTATAGCCAGGCGCTGGCGCTGCCCGCCGGAAAGTTTTATGCCGCGCTCGCCGAGTATGGTGTCGTAACCCAGAGGCATAGCCGCTATAAAGGCGTGCGCATCCGCAGCCCTGGCGGCAGCCACAACCTCGTCCATGGAGGCGCCGGAACGCCCTATTGTGATGTTCTTATATACGGTGTCGTCAAAGAGTATAGTGTCCTGCGTAACCAGGCCCATGTGCGCGCGCAGGTCGGTGGTGTCCAAATCAAGCAGGTCATGCCCATCCGCTTCTATGCGGCCGCTGACAGGGTCAAAGAAGCGTAGCAGCAGGTGTATTATCGTGGTTTTGCCGGAACCGGAAGGTCCCACGAAGGCAGCCACCTCTCCCGGTTCTATCCTGAACGACAGGTTCCGGAGCACCTGGGTGTCCCGTGAGGGATATTTATAATTGACATTCTTAAATTCAATCCTGCCGTCCAGGTGTTTTATATTTCCTGTGGCAGCCTTAACTATAACTGTAGGCTTCTCCTCCAGTATCTGGTAGATGCGCTCCCAGGAGGCCATGCCCAGTTGTAACTTGGAATTCAGGTTCGCAATGTTCTTGAGCGGCATGTAAGCGGTGAAGAAGCCGCCGACGAAGGAGAAAAAGTGAGCCGTGGTCATTGTGCCGCTAAGTATCGCCTGGCCTCCCAGGTAGATGATGGCTATAAATATTATGCTGCCGATGAATTCCATAATAGGACCGCTTATGGCGGTGGCGCGCAGGTAGCGCATCATCCTGGAGAAATAGGAGTCGTTGGAGACGCGGAACTTGGCTATGGCCTGGTCCTCATAGTTGAAGGCCTTCACCACAGTCATACCCTGCAGGCTTTCCTGGAATTTATGCGAGATCTCGCCCACTATCGCGGCGCTGTCGGCGCCGGCACGGCGCATCTTCCTGCCCAGCGCTCCCAGTATCACGCCGGTGGCCGGCAGTAGAACCAGCGAGAGCAGGGCGAACTTCCAGTGTATGTAAAACAACACGCCTATGCAGGAGATCACGGTGAGCATGTCCCGTATGCCGTAAAGAGGGGTGAACTGCACCGTGCTCTGCACGTTGTTCAGGTCGTTTATCACGCGGCTCATCACGTCGGAAGAACGCTTGCGCCAGTAGAATTCTATGGACAGGCGGTGTATGTGGGTGAAGAGGTCGTCGCGGATTTTCTGCACCGCTTTCTGTCCGACCCAGCTCATGAGGTAGGCATTTGTGTATTCCGCCGCCATCCTGAGCACGAACAGCGCCGGCAGACCTATTACCACCAGGCGCAGTATGCTCAGGTCTTTGTCCACGAAGACGCCCTGCATCACCGGGCCCAGGATATAAACAATGCCGCCGCGTATGGCGGCCAGCAGAGTCATGGATAAAGCGGCCTGCAGCAGCCTGGTCTTGTACGGCTTAACGTACCCAAGGAGCGCGTACGCCAGTTCTTTAGAGCGGCCTTTCGCCGGCCTGGAGGGGTTGCCTGCGTCTGTTATCATGTCAGGTGGAGCAATATTTTCTGCGCGGCGCGCTCGGCGGCCCCATGCGAGCCCAGCATGCCGCGCAGACTGATAAGTTCCCCGCGCGCAGCCTGCATTCGCGGCGGGTTGTTTATGAAGGAGAAGGCTTCCTGCGCCAGGTTGTCAACCGTGGCTTTTTCCTGTATCAGCTCTTTTACCGCGGGTTTATCAAGGAGGATGTTAACAAGCGAGATATACGGAGTCTTCGCTACGCGCCTGGCCACTTCGTAGGTGAACCAGGACATCTTGTAGGCCACCGCCATCGGCACGCCCAGCAAAGCGTTTTCAAGCGTGGCGGTGCCGGAGCAGGTGAAGGCGAAGTCCAGCCGGGCGCGGATCTTGTAGTCCTTCTCGCGCACTATCTCTATATCCTTGGACCAGTACCTCTCCACGCTCTCCAGCGCCGGCACAATGCGGTCGTCCGGGAATTCCGGTACCGCAAACAAATAGGCCCTGGCCCTGGGGTGCTGCTCTTTTATGCGGTAAAAAGCTTTTATAAAAAGCGGCAGATGGCGGGAAATCTCCGCCTTGCGCGATCCGGGCAAAATGCCTATCTTCCATTCGCCGCCGGCGGAAGGGAAATTCTTGCCGACAGGTTCCGGCATAAGGTCCAGCAACGGGTGGCCTACAAAGGTGGCGCTGCCGTTCACCTTCCTGTAAAGCGCTTCTTCAAAAGGGAAGATGACGAATATTTCTTTTGTAAGTTTAGCGAGCCTGGCGGCGCGGCCGGGGCGGGAGGCCCAGACCTGCGGGCTGATGTAGTAGAACGCCGGAATATTGCGGTGCGAGGCCAGGCCCAGCACCTGGTTGTTGAAGCCGTAAAAATCCACGGCTATCACGCAGGCAGGGCGCTTGTCCTCCAGATAGCGGCGCACCAGTTTTATCAGCTTGAGCCAGAGGAAAAAATTTTTAAAGGGTTCCGCAAACCCGACGGCCCCCACGGAGACCAGGTTGTAAATAAAATGCGCGGAGACTTCCTGCATGCGCACCCCGCCCAGGGAAGTTACGGAGATTTCCGGGTCCTTGTCGCGCAGGGCTTTTATCAGGTTGGCCGCGTGCAGGTCTCCCGAAGGGTCGCCCGCCACAACCAGGATGTTCTTATTCGTGGGCGCAATTTTAGCCATATGGGCTAATGCTTATCTATGCCTGCGTTCTTAAGGCCTTCCTCAATCAGCACACTGGCCGCCTTGCCTATGTCGGACAGGGAGCGGGACAGGGACTCCTGCGCTTCCTCCGCCTTGGAGCCGGACACCTCAAAGCGCCGCATAGCCTCGGTAATTTCCAGCGCTAGGCGCAGCGCCTTCAGGCCTTTCTCGCCGCTTGGCGTGGGTGTTCTGGCGGTCTTAATGCAGTCCATAAAATGGTAAAGTTCCTCTTTTATCGGCTGCTTTGGCTCCAGTTTGGGGTAGGTGATCTCTATGTCGTCAAGGGACTTGATAACCGGGGTTTTTTTGGTGTAGATCTTCAGGCGCGCGCTCATGTAATCCACCGAGAGGTAGGAATCCTGCTGATAGATGCGCATGCGGCGGGAAGCTTCCATAGTGGCGCGGCTGGCGGTGACGTCGGCCAGGCAGCCGTTCTTGAACTTGATGCGCACATTGCAGATGTCCTCGTGGCTGGAGAGCAGGCTGGCGCCTATCGCCTCAAATTTCTCTATCCCTGAATCTATCATCGTCAGAAGGATATCCAGGTCGTGGATCATCAGGTCCAGCGTTACGCCTGTTGCGGCCACGCGCGGGTCGTAGGGACCCAGGCGCTCTATGGTGATATAGCGCGGGTTCTTCACATGCTTCATCGTTTCCACAACGGCGGAGTTGAAACGCTCGGAATGGCCCACCTGGAGGACAACTTTATTCTTCTCGGAAAGTTCCAGCAGCCTGCGGGCGCCCTCTTCGGAATCGGCGATGGGTTTCTCTATCAGCGTGTGCACACCGGCTCCCAGCGCTTTTATGCCTATTTCAGCGTGGTATTCTGTGGGGGCGGCCACCACAAGGGCATCCACCTGGCTCAGCAGTTCTTCCACTGTCTTATAGGCCACGCAATTGTGCCGCCAGGCCAGCACCTGCGCATGTAGCAGGTTGGGGTCGGAGACACCCACCAGATCTACCTCAGGCATTTCAGAAAGGGTGTTAGCGTGGAAGCCACCGAGCTTGCCGGCGCCTATCACGCCGAAGCGCATTTTCTTCTCATTTCCAGTCATATTGTCCTTGTAAAGTAACTACGCAGGTAGCCAGAATTCAGGAGTCAGAATTCAGAATAGCCCGCGAAT
>CAZYFL010000237.1:0-4103 GCA_964646805.1 uncultured Elusimicrobiaceae bacterium
GCCAGAATACCGATGATGGCGACGACTATCATCAGCTCTATCAGGGTGAAGCCCTGTCGTAGTTTTTTCATAACACTACCTCCTTTGACTTTCATGTCCGGTAGTACACCCACGGGATAATAGATAAATGCTGCCCGGGGAGTTGCTCCCGCAATGTAGTATAGCACACCGTTTAACGCTTATCAATCCTCTTGTCGGATACAGTTGTCCAAAGTTACACCCGCCAGAAAGCGAGTTTTCAGCGCCGCAAAAGAACATACGCCGTATTATTTTTTTATGTCAAGACTTATTTCACCAATGAGAAAGAGAAAATATTTGCGTTAAAAACATTATATGGTGTAGAATATCCGGACTACCACTAATGGTGGCTGAGTAAGACTTAGACACAACTTATAGTGGTTATGCGGATAGCCAGGACTGACGGATGAAATGCCCATTTTGCGGCGCGCAAGACACCAAAGTCACCGATAGCCGCGACTCAGCCGAAGCCTTTGAAATAAGGCGCCGGCGCGAATGTGAAAAGTGCGGGAAGAGGTTCACCACCTACGAGCGCATTGAGTCTCACCCGCTGGTCGTCAGAAAGAAAGACGGCCGGCGCGAGAGTTTTTTACACGAAAAACTGATGAGCGGCATCGTCAAATCCTGCCAGAAGCGGGATGTCAGCATGGAAAAAATGCAGGAAGCCGGGAGGGATATCGAGAATACCCTGAGGAACGAGAACAAGAGCGAAATACCCAGCGGAGCGATAGGGGAGCTCGTGGCCAGAAAACTCAGGAAGCTGGATAAGGTCGCGTACATACGGTTCGCATCCATATATAAAGATTTCGAGGATGTCGCCGATTTTGAAAAAGAAATCAAATCAATCAAAAAATAGGAGACTCAACAGACAATGAACGAATTTTTTCCGAAAGTAATAAAGAAGCGGGAAGGGAAGGTAACTCCTTTCAATATAGACAAAGTAAAGGATGCCATCTATAAGGCGGCCTACACGCTGGGCGGTCGCGACGAAGGGAAAGCCGTGGAGGTAGCCAACGAAGTGGCCCGCCGCCTCAACAACGTTTTCACACTGCGCTCCAAAATACCCACCGTTGACGACAGCAACGCCATGTGCGTGGAAGTTTTGCGCGAAAAAGGCTTTGACCGCACCGCCGATAAGTTTGAGTCCTACTCGCTGGACCGCCAGCGCGTACGCAAGAGCGGCCTGACCGTCAAGAAGAAGGCCGGCAAGGCCGACATCACCGACCAGATGCTGCTGGTGCAGTCCATCACCAACGAGACCATAGAGGCCTTTGACCGCAAGAAGCTGGCCGACGCGCTGGAGAAGGAATACCAGCTTTCCCGCGACCTGGCAGAGATGATAGCCAAGGAAACCGAGAACGACGCCTACGAGCTGTCAGAAAAATACGGCACCAATAACTTTGACACCCAGTTCCTACGCCGCATTTCGGAAGCGCATTTGTCAATGATGGGCATACCGCTCAAGAACTCCGCTCTGGCCATGCCGCTGTCCACCATAGAGTCCCTCGTAACCGGCAACAGCAAGGAGAATTCCAACATCACCTCCAACAACCCCGAGGCCGTAAACCTGGGCATAGCGGAATACGTCCTGAAGCAATACAGCCTGCGTAAGGTTTTCTCCGACGAAATAGCGGAGGCCCACAATAACGGAACCATACATATACACGACCTGGGCTACCCCCAGCGCGTCTACTGCTCCAGCCATTCCGTGGAATACATAAAGAAGTACGGCCTGAACAAGATAGTTTCAAACCTGCAGAACAAGAGTCACCCGGCCAAGTCAGCCATGGTGCTTAACGGCCATATACAGACCTTCCTCGCGTCCATGCAGTCCCGCTACGCAGGGGCTCTCGGCTTCGGCTTCCTTAATATACTGTATGCCCCCATGCTCAACTGCCCCGAAATACTGGTGGAAGGCGAACTGGAAGGCAAGACCATAAAGATAAAGAAGGACGTGCTTGAAGCCCTGATTGAGGCCGGCGCCGTGTCCAATACCGACGGCACAGCGGCCCCCTGCTTCAGGAAGACCGGTGAAATGCGCAAGCTCTTCAAGCTCTCCCGCAAAGAGATGCGCCAGGTAGCGCAGAACCTCATCTTCTCCGCCAGCCAGAACGCCTTCAGCCGCGGCGGCCAGACCCTGTTCATAGACTTCAACATACACACCGGCGTGCCGCAGTACATGCATAACGTGCCGGCCATGGGACCCGGAGGCAAATACATGCTGGAAGACGCCAACGGCAGTATTGAACTGGTGGAAGAGGCGCCCCGCTTTGTGGGGGTGGAAGGCGACTCCCGCAATGGCGATGCGGTACACCCGAAGGACGGCCGCAGGTTTATCACCTACGGCGATTCCCGCATGGTGAAGACTTCCCAGGAATTCGCCATAGAACTGATGAAGGTCTGGGAGGACGGCGACAAGTATGGAATACAGTTCGCCTTCCCCAAGTGCGACCTGCACGTAAGCAGGGAAGCCCTGGAGAACCCGGACGAGCGGGAAATTTACGATTACGGGTGTAAACTGGCCGCCAAAAACGGCTCCACCTACTTCATGTTTGACCGCGACGGCGCCGGCGCGACGCTGGCCCAGTGCTGCCGCCTCAAGGAGAAGGTTACCGACCCGTACCTGCTCAAGCGCCCGGAGAACATCCGCTTCACCGGCTTTCAGAACGTCACCATCAATATGCCGCAGGCCGCCTTTAAGGGTAAAACCCTCCAGGGCACGCTGGCGCAGATAGACAAAGCTATAGACTTCGCCGTTAAAGCGCATCTGCAGAAGAAGGCCTATACGCAGACCCTGCTGGACACCGACGGCAGCCCGCTCCGGTCGCTGGGGCTTCCTTCCGACGACGGCACGCCCTATGTGGACTTAAACAAGGCCACCTACATAATGGGCATCATAGGCCTCAATGAAGTGGTGCAGTACCTCACCGGCAAAGAGCTGCACGAGAGCAAGGACGCCTACGAGACCGGCCTGCAGGTGATAGACCATATGCACCAGACCATCAACGCCCTGCGCGTTAAATACGGCCTGAAGATCACCATGGAAGAGACCCCCGCCGAGAGCGCCACGCAGAAGCTCGCCAAGGGCGACATGGCCCGTTTTCCCGAGGCCAAAAAGGTTATTAAGGGGGATTTGAAGAACGCGCCCTACTATACCAACTCCGTGCACCTGAATCCTGGCGCCGACGTCTCTATCATAGATCGCATTGAACTACAGTCCAAATTCCACGATATGATAGAGTCAGGTTCCATCATACATGTGTACTGCGGCGAATCCCGGATACCGCCGGAATCCATCGGCACGCTGATAGAGAAGACCTACCGCAACACCCGCGCCTCGCAGGTGACCGTGTCGCCTGAGTTCACGCACTGCAACAACTGCCGCACCAACTACTTCGGCTTCAAGGACAAGTGCGGGCGCTGCGGCAGCGTGGACCTGACCAGGCGTACCAAGATAGTGGGCTATTTTTCCAACCTCAACGGCTGGAACGCCTCACAGCTTGAAATCAGCAAAGCCCGCGAAGCCGTGGCTCAGCGCTACGCGGACTTCACCCCCGGCGTAAAATGGTTGCACGAGAAAGACGCCTCCAGGAGGGTAATGGTGTTCGGTAAACCAGGCTGCGCCATGTGCGAAGAAGCCAAAGCCAGTCTCGCCAGGGCGCTGAAAGAAAAAGGCATGGAGATCCCGGTAGAGTTCTACGACCTCACCAGGCAGGATGCCCGCATGGCGGCCGCCCGCTGGAACGTCCCTCTGGACCCAATTCCCACTGTGCTGGTAAAGAATAACGGCGACATAAACCGCTACGAACTGGAATTCAAGCGCGGCAAGCCCGTGCACCGCAAAGAAACCGAGTACTACAAGATGGTAGAGGACGTCTGCGTAGCAAAGTAAGAGATACGCCTTCGTTAACGGCGGCGCCTCAGTCCGGGCGCCGTCGCTATACATAACTGCGATTCAGACAGTGGCGAAAGTCCTACGGTTTAAACGCTGCTCAGTCGGGCCGTCCGGGGGGCTGCCCTGCGCACCCGGGGAGGGGGAACCCGGGGGGGGGGTGCTACGGGGCGGGGGCCCCCCGCCGCCCCGG
>CAZYFL010000238.1:0-4101 GCA_964646805.1 uncultured Elusimicrobiaceae bacterium
ATAGTGGAGGGAAGGACGGGGATCATCACCCTCAGCCACGATCCTCAGGACGGACCCATATATCGCAACTATCTGCGCCTGAAAACGAATGGTCTGAACGAATCCGTTTACGACACAAAAGATCCGGAAACCCTGCCCAAATATGAAGCGCTCCTGGGCTTTCTTCCTTTAGCCCTGGCCAAAGATCCCCAGCGGGCTTTTGTGGTGGGCTATGGGGGGGGATTCACTGTGGATTTCCTCACCGCCTCGGATCTGAAGCATGTATTCGTGGCCGAATTGGAGGAGGGCATCCTGAAAGCCGCCGACTATGTCCATAAAGGGAAGAATCCGCTTCTGAAGCGGAAAAACCTGAAGATTGAAATAGAAGATGCCCGTTTTATTCTCGCGTCCGGGTATGCCGGCCCTTTTGACATCATCGTCTCCCAGCCGTCCCATTCCTGGCTGGCCGGAGTGGCGAATCTGTTCACGCGGGAATTCTTTCTCGCCGTCAGGGAAAATCTCTCTCCCGACGGAGTGTTCTCGCAGTGGCTTAACCTGTACAACATGAACCCCGGGGTGTTGAAAAGCATCCTGCACACGTTCTATTCCGTATTTCCCCACGGTTTCGTTTTTACCGGCGGCGATGACCAGGAACTGATCATGATCGGCAGCCTCTCGCCCCTGCGGTTCGATTTGGACAGGCTGCGGGCGCTTTCCGCCGGCGAAGCCAGCCGTAAAAAACTGATGCGGGTCCCCATAGCCAACGCCTATGACGCGCTGGCCCAGCTTGCCCTCACCCGGGAGGAGGCGGTGCGGCTCACGGCGGGCGCAGAACTTAATTCGGACAAAAACGCCTTCGCCGAAGTGGCGCAAAGCAGGCTCTTTTATTCCGAGAGAAACCATTTTCCGAGCCGGTTCATTCTGGAAGCCTATACGGGGGATTTCCAGAATGTGGTCGCCCAGCCAGGACGCCTAGACGCCGGTTTCTACCGCGGCCTGCTCGTCAGTCTGGAGAAAGACGCCCAGCGCTCCTATAAGATGGCCCCCATTCTGGAAAAATATAGGAAGATCATGCCACAAGAAGACGCGTTTGAAACCGCTTTCCAGTTGTATCGGATGGAAAGATATAAAAGTTCCCAGAAACTGGCCCTGGCTACTTTGAAAAAAGTCGCGGAGCCCCGTATGGCGCATCTGGCCATCCTCAACCATCTCGCTATGGGACAGGGAAAAGAAGCGGGGCTTCTGTGGGCCAAATACAGGGAATTCCAGAAAGGGACCACGGCCTGCTTCGGGCCCGAGCTGGAGTTTAATCTGAATAGTTATGGAAATGAAAACTACTGGGCGGCGGAGCTGGAAAAAAACTATGACGGAAATCTCGCTCTCTGCGGATCCTATCTGAATAAGGCGCTAGGTTTCCACTATGCGCGGAGATCCGAACGGAAAAGGGCCTTGGAATATCTGGAGGCCTATTACGCCAACGCCCAGAACGACGTGGAAAATTACCGGGCTATGCTGGCGCTCTATGTGCTGGAGGGACAGCGCGAAAACATAAAAAACTTCGGCAACGCGCTGGAGATGGTGGTGGAGAGTGAAAAAACCAGGTTGAATGACATCTCCCGGTTGTATGAGGCGAAAGGTTTCAGCGCGGACGCCGCGGTCCTGAGGGAAAAAGCCGCACACCAATAATTTTATAGGGCATTTTAAACGCAAATTAAGAAATATCTCCCTCACGCCAGCGGGGATGAACCGCCCCCCATCGTGCCCCGCGGAATTTTGTAGAATAACCTCATGAAAGTGCTATGCCTTAATTGCGGAAGCTCTTCCGTGAAATATTCCCTTTTTGACTGGCAGGCAAAAACGCCGCTCGCTTCCGGCGTGGTGGAGCGCATCGGCATCGGCGGTTCCCTCATAAGCCACGAGGCCCCAGGCTGCGGGAAGGTCGCCATAAACCAGGACTGCCCCACCCATAAGGAAGCCATAAAGCTGATCCTCGCCACGCTGATGGACGGAACCAACGGTGTTATAGGCGGTCTCTCCGGGATTTCAGCTGTGGGACACAGGGTTGTACACGGCGGAGAAAGGTTTGTCAAGTCCGTCATTATAGACGACAAGGTTGTAGAGGCCTTCCGCGAACTTTCCTCCCTGGCCCCGCTGCACAATCCTCCCAACATTGAGGGTATAGAGGCCGCCCGCGAATTGATGCCCAGGATTCCGCACATGGCCATCATGGATACCGCGTGGCACCAGACCATGCCTCCCTCCTCATATACCTACGCCCTGCCGCGCAAGTGGTACTGGAAGTACGGCATTCGCCGCTATGGCTTCCACGGAACCTCCTTCCTTTATGTGGCCAAGCGCGCCGCCGTGCTGTTGAAGAAGGACGTCTTCGGGACAAACGTCGTCATCTGCCATATCGGCAACGGCGCCTCGGTGAATGCCGTGAAGAACGGCCTCTCCTATGACACCAGTATGGGCTTTACTCCGCTGGAAGGCCTGCTGATGGGCACACGCGCCGGCGACCACGACCCGGCCATACCCCTTTACGTCATGGCCCGCGAGTACCTGAGTCCAGGCGAAATGGACGGCATCCTTAACAAGAAGTCCGGAATACTGGGGATCACCGAACAATATACCGACCGCCGCGACGTGGAGGCGGCCGCCGGGCATGGCGACGAGCGCGCCAGGCTGGCTATTGCCGTGGAAACTTACCGCATAAAGAAATATATAGGCGCTTACGCCGCCGCAGTGGGCGGCATTGACGCGGTGGTATTCACGGCCGGGGTGGGCGAGCTGGGCCCGCTCACCAGGGCCGGCGCCCTGGAGGACCTGGAGTTCCTCGGGATTAAATGCGATGCAGGGAAGAACGATATTTCCATGACGCGCAACGCGGAAACCGACATCTCCGCCAAGACCTCCCGGGTGAAGGTTTTTGTGATCCCCACCGACGAGGAGCGCGTCTTCGTGGAGGACGTGGCCGGGTTGATGGGCGGGAATTACGATATCCATACGCGGTTTACCTACACCTTCCAGCATCCGGAATACCGCAACAAGCTTCGCGACGACGCTTTTGCCAGGCAGTGCGCCAGGACTCCGGCGCTGTTGACGGTGGCAGCCGACTCTCCTTAACCCCAATGATGAAAGATATAAGGTCAGGAATACTTACTCCCCTTACCGCGTTGCTGTTGCTCTGCGCCGCCGGAGTGGGTGGCTATTCCATTATAGAGGGCTGGGGTTTCCTCGACAGTCTTTACATGACGGTGATAACGCTGGCCACCATAGGCTACGGCGAGACCCACCCGCTCAGCACCCCGGGCAGGGTTTTTACCATAGCGCTTATACTCGGCGGCATAGGCGTAATGACTTATATTTTTACCAGCATTACGGCTCTTTTGCTGGAAGGCGGTCTCGGAGAGGCTATCCGGAGGTTTAAAATGCAGGGAAAACTGGAAGAGATGGAAAACCATTACATAGTCTGCGGCGCCACCCGTTCAGGCCTGAGCGTCTGCGAAGAACTGTCAAAGACCGGCAGGCCGTTTTCGCTTGTGGTTCTGAGGGAGGAGGAAGTTAAAAAGTTCATGCTACGCGGCTGGTGCGCCGTGAGCGGGGACGCTTCTTCCTGCTCCGTCCTGGAGGCTGCCGGGGTTAAGAAAGCGCGGGGGATATTCTGCGCGCTCTCAAACGACAAAGACAACGCTTTCATCGCTATCACGGCAAAGGGACTCAACCCGGCAGTTAAGATAGTGACGGTGCAAAATGAGCATAACCCGGAGATGACGGACAAGCTGACCCGGGCCGGCGCGGACATAGTAATAAACCCCTCGCATATCGGCGGCCTGCGCATGGCCTCCGAGATGCTGCGCCCCGCAACAGTGAAGTTCCTTGATTCAATGCTGCGCGGGCAGAAGGCGGGAGTCCGTTTTGAGGACATGGAAGCCGGAGCCGGAGTGGAAGGCCGGCCTTTGGGCGAGTTTAAGGGAGCGGGAAGTAAAGGCGCGCTGATTGTGGCTCTGAAAAATACTGGGAACCAGGAGTACGAGATAAACCCGCTGCCGGAAATAAAACTAAAAAAAGGCGACGTGCTTGTGGCTTTGGGCACTCCGGAAGAACTTAAGACGCTTGCCG
>CAZYFL010000239.1:0-4080 GCA_964646805.1 uncultured Elusimicrobiaceae bacterium
CGCGCCCCCCGTTTGCCTGACGGCAAACGGCCCGCGCAAACAACCGCGGCCTTGCAAAGGAAATTCTTTACAAGGGCCTAAGCCTATATAGGCCTGAAGCCCCTTCCATGCGCAACACCAATCAGCTAAACTTCATCTGTAGTTTCCTTGTAATCAGGGGAATTGGCCTCGGGATATCCACGGTCGGACCTTAATCTGACGCAACCAGGGAGAGCGGAATTATATTCGCTTTCCTTTTTTTATTTTAAACGCTGGAATAAAAAAATAGTAGAATCTATAAAATGCCAAATGCCGGAGGAATCATGAAAAAATTAATATTTCTCGTTCTTGCGCTACTGGTTGCCATAGGCTTCGGTCTACTGGCTAAAAAGACCTTCAGTGTTAATAACCAGGTCGGAAGCAGCACCGTACAGATCTGCCCTCCAGAGTGCTTCCCTGAAGAAAAAACGTGCGGCTAACTGGTCCGGCGTCCAAAAAAAATGTAATAGCAGTTCTTTTAACTTTGGCGGCCCTTCTGGTTGCGGCCAAAGTCATACGTGATTCCCATATGACACAAAGAGATCAGCTCGAAATAAGCCTGTCTTCAGCATACAATAGGCCGTTATCGGTTTATGACCCGGCTTTAATTGAAAACGCGCCCCAGCATATAATCCTGGGAAACATTTACAGCCCTTTATTGGAATATACCAACGCCGGGCAATTGAGCTCGGCAATAGCGAGCTCTTTCGGCTGGAATGGCAACGAGGCGCATTTCAGAATCCGACCCGGCTTGAAAACGATTGATGGCGAAAACATCGACGCCTACGATGTGGAAAACACGTTCAAGCGGCTTTTTATATTAAAAAGCAATACCCACGGAGATATAAAAAGTATACTCTGTCCCGGCGCAAAATTAAAATCCCTGAGCGACAAGTGTCCCAATATAGAAGTCCGCCAGGATGGCGCGTTGCTCGTCATAAAATTCAAAAAAAGCAACACCTATCTCTTCCCCATGCTTACGGCTATGGACTATGCTATTATCCCCAAGAAATCCCTCGATCAGAAATCACTAAAGATTGTAGATTACAGAAACACCTCGGGTCCATACTGGATAGAGGAAAATACAGACACCCACATGGTTATGCGGTCAAACCCGCATAACTTTCATTATTCGGGAAAAATGCCGCAGAGAGTGAAGTTTGTCTACATTAAGAACACAAAAGCCGACACGCCGCTGGGCATGTTCCTCGATAAAAAAATAAATCATATAGCCACAGTGGGGTCCTCTCCGGAAATACTCTTAAGCCACTTCTCGAATAAAGAAGACGTTTCCATGCATCTGACCGAGCCGATGTGGCTGAGATATGTCACATTCACCACAAGGGGGAGGCAGGAATTAGCTGAGAAACAGCGAATAAGAATAGCGAACACCTTAAAAAAGATCCTCTTGGACGGATTCTTAAAACTCAACGGTTATGTGGATGCGCCGCAATTGTTCCCCAGTTTCGGCAAAGGAAGCCTGTCCTCCGAGGAATTGCTGAAGATCAAAGCTAAATACGACGCAGAAACCGGCGAAGATGTCTTTACAGAGAAAATGATCGCCTGGTTCTTCCCGAAACGCTATATAGACAGGCTGAAAAAGCATTTCCCGAACACGGAATTCGTGGATGGTAAAAAGGTTCCTTGTTTTATTAATCCAAAGGACAGAGATGAGAATTACCCCCATTTCTATTTTGCCGGAACGGATATGGGATTCCAGGAAGACATCAGCCTGCTTTCCTATAAAATCAATACGGAGATCTTCCATCTTACAGGCAAGGACGGGGAAAGATGGATAAAAGAATACATCAAAGAAGACTCCGACGAAAAAAAGATTGGGATGTTGAAAAAGCTTCACTACGATGCGTTGTATAAAGCCGCTACTATTCCGATAGTATTCTGCCCGTATGTCTCCGTGGTCAGGAGTCCCTGGAAGCTGGACTTCCCGAGATATACCTATGACAACAACTTCTGGCAGATCCAATATGGGAAGTAAGCCGCCCGAAGACAGCCAGGCTCCCGCCTCAGAAACAGACCGTCTCCCAGGAGTAATAAAGAAGATTGCGGTAAAATTCATCACGCTGCAGGTTATACTTCTGCCTGTGCTGATGGTTATCGTCGCCACCGCGACGAATCATTTCAAGAAGAACATCGCGCAGAACATCACGGATATCGTCAGAGAAAACCTTTTGATTGGCGACACCAGAAAGGCGATATTCCAATTGCGGAACTTTGCAATGGAGGGTTTTTCCAACGTCGCATGGCAATCCCGCGATTTCTCGCAGAAATTCGAGTTGAAGCCGGAAAGAACCCTTCCAAGTCCCGCAAAGCATTCTTCAATAAAGACCACTGTATACTTCGACGCAAATAAGACCCAGCCCGCCGGAGAACTGGTATTTTACTATACCAGGGCAGATTCCATGTCCTTATCTTTCATAATCTGGTCACTCTTCTTTTTTGTCTTTATAGCGATCGGGTATAACGAAAGTAAAACGTTTTTAAGAGAATACAACACATCATTGAAGCTGCAGGTACTGGAAGCAAACTCCAGCATGGCCGCCCAGGTCGCCCACGACATCCGCTCGCCGCTGGCGGCCCTGGACGCGGCGTTGAAGAACACTCCGCAACTCCCGGAAAAGCAGCGCGTTATAGTGCGCCACGCGGTCAATCGCATACGCGATATCGCCAACAACCTTCTCGAAAAGAACCGGCAGCAGGCGGGGGCCCCGGCCGCCGCAAACGCCGCCGCCGGCGGCCATGTCGCCGGCGAGCCCCCGACCGTCCACCTGCTCTCAAGCCTTATAGATCCGGTCATCACGGAAAAACGCCTTTCTTTCGAATCAAAGTCCGGAGTCAACATCGATTTTAAATTAACGCGGGAATCCTACGGCCTGTTCGCCGGTATCCAGCCGGTCGAATTCCGGCGCATGCTCTCCAACCTGGTCAATAACGCCGTCGAAGCCCTGGACGACAAAGGCGCGGTGGACGTGAGTTTAAATTATAAAGACGAAAGCATTGCGCTGACAGTCTCCGACAACGGCAAAGGTATACCACCGGAAATTCTGGCAAAGCTCGGTCAGCGCGGCGAAACCCACGGCAAAGCCGACGGCTCGGGCCTCGGACTGTTTCACGCCCGGACCACGGCCGAGAGCTGGGGCGGCAGCTTGGCAATCACTTCAACCCCCGGCCAGGGAACCGCTGTTACGATAAAACTGCCCAGGGCCGCTGCCCCAGCCGGCTTCGTGCCGGCGCTGACGCTTCCCCCCGGCCGGCCGGTTGTGGTGCTGGACGATGACGCCACCATTCATCAGGTCTGGCAGGGCCGGTTCGACTCCGCCTGGGTTAAAGAACATAACATTGAAATAATCCATTTCAGCGAGCCGGATAAATTACGCGCCTGGGTAAAAGATGATCCGGCCAGGGCCGAAAGCGCCGTTTATCTTTTTGACTATGAGCTGTTGGGGTTTAAAGAAACAGGCCTAAGCCTGACCGAAGAACTGGGTCTGTCCGGTAAAACCATACTTGTAACCAGCCGCTACGAAGAAAAGCGCATAATTGAAGAATGCGGCCGCCTGAAAATACGGATGATCCCCAAAGGCCTGGCCGATTTTGTTCCCATACAGATCGGGGAAACCAAAACCGGCTCCGCCGCAAAATCCGCGCGGGCAGTTCTGCTGGACGACGACGCGCTCACGCATATGAACTGGGAGTATGCCGCCCAGGAGAACGGCATCGAGCTCAGGGCCTTCACAGACCCGGCCAGGTTTATGGCCAGCCTCGGGGATTTCCCCAGGGACATTCCGCTCTATATAGATTCCGAACTCGGCGAAAATATCAAGGGCGAGAACATAGCCGCAGACCTTAAAGAGAAAGGTTTCACCAATATCTACCTGGCCACAGGCCACCCGCCGGAAAAATTCGCGCATCTTCCCTGGCTGCGGGTGGTCACCAAAGAAGCGCCCTAGGGCGAAAAGACTGGAGACTAAATGCGGCCGCAGCGGTCAAGGCTGCGGCGGTTTTATTTTCCAGGGAGCCTTCCTGTTTCTGCTTCTGCTGGCCTGC
>CAZYFL010000240.1:0-4067 GCA_964646805.1 uncultured Elusimicrobiaceae bacterium
GCATCTTCATTCTGACTCCTGAATTCTGAATTCTATCTACCTGAGTAGTTACCAATTCCTCTGGTAGTCGGCCTTGATGATTTCCAGCAGTCTTCTGGAGTTTTCCGAGGCGACCTTTATTTTATCCAGGGCGATCCTTGAGGGAGCGACGGCCTGGAAGCGGAAAGCCAGCTTGTCCGAATACCGGTAGGGCACGAGGCCGGCTATAAAAAACCCGTTGGCGGCCAGGAGATTGTGCGCGTTCCCCAGCCCCGGGTTGCCGAGGGGGATGTCCACGGCGGCGTATTGATAGCCGTTCCTGAGCAGTTCCCTCCAGCCGGTCAGGATTTCCTCCAGGGCGGTACTGCCGGGGCTTGCCAGGTCATAGTAAACGGCGTCCTGCAGCGGCTGGCATTTGGACTCGTATCCGCCCCCGGAGGGAAGCGTTGAGAATCTCGGTTCGGGAAGCCACGCCAGGTTAAGCGGTTTCAGCAGGAACTCAAGAGATTCTCCAAGGTTGAGCGGAAGCTTTATGTTCCTGCCGAAAGGCCTTTCAACCCCCGGGATAATTGAGAACAGGATGGTGTAGCGGTCCATGTCCGCAGGGTCCCGCCCTATTCCAAGCTTCTCAAGCCTGGCCTGCGTGGCCCTGGTCTGGCAGCCCACAAAAAGCGCCATGTCGCGGATCCCGTATTTTGAAATAAGCTTCTGGCTGAAATCGTGGTTTGTGACGAAATCAAAGAAACAGTACTGCATGGGCATCTTTTTCGCATGCTCCATGGTTTTCCGGAATATTTTCCCGAACAGGCCCTTGGATTTCACCAGTGGGTCCACCAAGCCGAGCGCCGCTTCATAGACAGGCGGGGACTCGCTCCATTTAACCAGCCCGACGTGCCCCACCAGCCTTCCGTTCGGAAGCGCCGCCACGATGGAAATAAGCCTTCCCTGTTTGATCATCTCCCCCAGCCGTCCGGGGTAATAGACAAACTCGTTTATATAGTTATAACCGTACACGGAATGGAAAAGCCGGCTGAGTTTATGCTCTTCGCTCCCGGACTTAAGCGGCCTTATTTCAATATCTTCGTCTTTAACGCCTATCTCTTCGCGCGGTTGCCCGTCCGGCAGGAGGCCGGCGGCGGTGTTCCCGTCCCCGGCGGAAAAGCCGCCGAGGGCGGTTTCAAGGGTTATTTTCTGGCCGTGCCGTCCAAGGTTATCCACCAGGATATTGTCCATTCCCCTGGCGGCCTCGTAGAAATCCGAAATAAAAACGCGGTCGGATTCCCGTTCCGAGACTGCGCTTAAAAACACGGGGATCCCGTGGTTCAGGAACCTGACCGCCAGTTTCCCGTCGGCTTCGGAAACGTCTATGTACAGTTTGTTCTCGTCTCCCGACAACGGAATCAAGGGAGAACTATATTGTCCCGTCCTGTTTTGCACAGAACGGGACCCCGCGTCGCCTCGCGAATTTTTATCTATAAGCAGGGAAATTATAAATTCAGCCGCCCGCTTTATAGAATCTATTTTTTTCTCTTCTGCCTTGAACTCCCGCGCGCAGGAAAGAATAAAATCTACGGCCGGCGTTATAAACCGCCTGGAGAACGGGATCTCAATAACGGCATTGTTCATATTACGTCTATAACCCTGGAAAGTTTGCCCGTCCTCGGATTTCTCGGTATTTTTCCGCGCCCGGGGAACTCCAGCCTGAGCGGCAGTACGGTTTTTTCCGCAATGCTTTTGTGTAAAGTGGGGCGGTTCCGGACTATCTCCCTCTCAATGGCGGCGCGCAGTTTTCCGCGCCGGTTAAAGGCTCCGTCCGCCTCAATGCGGACAATCAGCCGGTCTTTTCCTTTTTCCCTCTTCTTTTCCATCTGAACCGCGCCGGTGGGGCCTTTAGCCCTGGCGACGGCCGCCTGCACGTAGGCGTAATCCACCGAATCAAAACCTATCCTGAGGATATCGTCCCCCCTGCCGAGCAATTCAAAAAGCGGGGTGGTTCTTCCGCAGGCGCATTTGTCTTCCAGCCACCTCGCCCGGTCCCCCACACTATACCTGACTATAGGCGTAAGCCTGCGCAAAAACGGCGTGGCGTAAAGCATCCCTGTTTCGCCGCTTGCGCAGTGTTTCCCTGTCTCTTTGCCTGCTATCTCAATGTAGCACTGGTCGTCGTGCGCGTGGAAAACCCCGGTTGGACACTGCAGGCATTGATACCCTATGTACCAGGTGTCCACCGTCCCGTAGCCCGGCGCGAGAATTATTTCAGCGCCGAATTTTTTGCGCAGTTCGGCTTTATCCGACTCGTATAAATGCTCGCCGCCATAATATATCTTCTTAATCTTCAGTGAACCCGGCCGTCTCCCGTCAATGTTCCGCAACACCGACAAAACTACGCTTGAGATTCCCGCCACGCAGTTTATCTTAAAAAGCTTCGCCACGGCGGCCACAAACTCAGGCGGCGTCTGGTTTGAAAACGGGAAATTCATGCACCCGTACTGCTGGAGCATCCTGTTGATATGCAGGAACGTCATGTAAAGGCCGCCGACGGCAAAAAGATTGGCGACCCTGTCGGAGGGGGCAAGCCCGCAGGCGAAAAAACCCCTGGCGTTGGGCAGGGTCAGCTGCTCCAGTTCATAGTTTGAAAACAGGGCGGTCTTGGGGCTGCCGGTGGTTCCGCCGCTTTGGAAAACGTTGTAGGCGGTTTCCCCTCCGGCCACCAGGGCGCGGCTGTCCGGAGGGAGCAGTTCACGGAGCTGCTCCGGGGCCAGGACGGGAACCCTGGAGAGGGGAAACGCGCTGTTTCTGTTGTAATTTGCCAGCCTGTGCCTGTAGAATGGCGCGCTACGCGCCGCGAACCTTACATATTCCTCAAGGTTTTTAGAAATAATTTCTTTGCGCTTCGCTTCGCCGGATATTTCCCACTTATCGTAAAAGGGACCCGAACGGCGCTGGTACAGGCACATTTATCGCTCCTCTACCGCGTACCCCATCTGGGGCTGAACAACTGTTTCCCGATTGAACCGGCCGCTGCCGGGCCGATCGCTGCCGGCATATTTTTATTGTCGTGTTTCTGCCCGCTGAGATCGGTGATAAGGTCTACGAAATAATTCCTGTAATCGTATCTGTCGCCATTTATGGTTATTCCAAGAAAGTCAAAACTATCCGCCTCTATATTTTCGTGCACGTTCAGGAAATACTTGTTCGCGGCATTTTTATCAATACTGAAAACAGCGGGTTCAAAATCCGCAGGGAACGGATCAAATCCCGGTTTGTTCCCGGGGTCAAAGGAGAGCTCAATAATGAGTTCGCCCTTTTCCTCATCCGGCGCGGGAAATATCCTCACATCAGGCAGGACAGCGTCTGAATGCGTAAAATATATTTTTGCCCTTGTCTGTTTGTCGAACATTGTTCTTATCGTTCTTATCCATGTTCTGATCGGCATTGGGCCCGGAATAATCGGATCTATGGCAAACCAATCATCGTTGCTGCCCCTGACTACGGCAGTCATATGGAATCTCCATTCAGTTGTCGTCCCTGATTTAAGGTCGCCTATGATGAATACGTTTCCTGTGCTTTGTTCTTTTAATCCCATGCGGCGGCTAAGAAGATGCGCCGCCATTGCCCTGCCGAAACAAAAGCCAATCTCCCCTGAAGGGTCGTAATACGGAACCTTGCTTAGAGCGGCGATCTTGTTGTTGCTGGTTTCATAAAAAAGGAACTCTATCTGTTGGGCGTTCAATTCTGAAAGATTGTCCGGAGATTGTTTTTGAAGAATGTAATCATATTTTTTTCTGACTTCCGGACCATAGGTTTCCGGATTAGCTGAAGATTCAGCCGTAAACTTTTTCACAGCTTCCATTTGAGGCAATGACAAATCCTGAATTGATCCGTCCGCCGGTTCTGTTAAATTCAGGCTTGTCTCAAATTGAGCAATGCCGGATCTTGCGTTTTCAATCTCAGCTTTGCAATAACCTGCAAAGGAGGTTATAAACAAAAATGCCGGTAATGTCAGGATTGTATAGCGGTTTATTCTATTCGTCATTTCATTTTCCCCGCTGTCTTACTCTAAGGGTAAAACCTGCGGATTCTTAACC
>CAZYFL010000241.1:0-4056 GCA_964646805.1 uncultured Elusimicrobiaceae bacterium
CTGTTCCATATTGTTGAAATTATAGGCCGGCACGGCGTAGCCGTCCTTCATCGCGGCTTTGAACATTTCGCGCGTGTTGACGAAGCCGAGTTCCTTGTAAGACACTGTTTTTGAGGCGGTAGCGGTCATGGTTTCCTCCGTTTGGCTGTCTTCAATCATTATATTAATTAATAAAAGTAATGCAAACTTACTATCTCATACGGGTAATTTGCTAAAATATTATATTCCGCTTCAATTTACAAAAATAAACGGGGACAACGGAGGGAACATGCAAACTCAGGAAAAACCGTATCTTACCGGCAGGACGTTCTTGTTCAGCATATACAAGGGCGAGGACCTGTTGCAGGCCATACAGTATTTCTGCCACCACCACCAGGTGCGCTGCGGTCTGATAAACGCTATAGGCTCGGTGGAGCGCGCGACTTTCAGCATCTATAACCAGAAGGCCAGGAAATACAACAAGCTGAATATTGAGAAGGAACTTGAAATTCTTTCGCTCTGCGGCAATGTCAGCCTTTTCGACGATAAACCCATGGTACACGCGCATGTGATATTCTCCGACGCGGAAGGCAAGGCCTTCGGCGGGCACCTGGTGGCGGGCGCCAGGGTCTTCAGCGCCGAGGTCTTCATACAGGAGCTCACCGGAGACATTAAGGTGCGCAAGCTGGAAAAAGCCACCCAGCTGCCGCTCTGGGCCAACCCGGTCTGCCTGAAATGACAGCGGAACTGCCGGCGGGTTTCAGGGCGGGCTTCGTTCCTATAACGGGCCTCCCGAACGCCGGCAAATCCACGCTGATGAACTCTCTCTGCGGCACGCGTTTGTCGATCATTTCGGACAAGCCGCAGACCACCCGCAACAATATCCTCGGCATACTCAACACCCCGGACTTCCAGGCTGTTTTCGTGGACACCCCCGGCTTTCTGCGCGGACGCAACATGTTCGAACGCAGCATGGCTAACGCCATTAAGCGGGCTGCCGCGGAAGAAGGCGACCTGGTCATACTTATCGTGGAACCCGGCCTGCCCCCTGAGGGCAAGATTCTCCTTTTCGATCCGCTCAAACAGGTCCGTTGCCCGCTCTACCTAGCCGTAAATAAGCTGGATAGGGAAACAACCGGTATCCGCGTTACGGTTGCGGAGGAATTTTACGGGAAGCTCCTGCCGGTAAAGCAGATTTTCCATATTTCCGCGCTTACGGGCGGCGGGCTGAAGGAACTGCGCGCAGCCATAAAAACCGCCCTGCCGGAGCACCCCCCCTACTACCCGCGGGACCAGCTGACCGACCGCTGGGAAAAATTCTATGCCGCTGAAATAATTCGCGAACAGATTTTTAAACTTTACAGCCAGGAAATTCCCTACGCTTCTGCGGTAGAGATAGAAGTTTTCAGGGAAACTCCGGGCCGGGAAGACCAGGTGCTTGCGAAGATACACATAGCGCGGGAAAGCCAGAAGCCCATAATTATAGGGAAGGGCGGTAGCATGATTAAACGTCTGCGCGAAGCCTCCGAAAAGGCCCTTGCCGCCTTCCTGCGGCGCCCGGTGGAACTGCACCTCACGGTTAAGGTAACCCCGGGCTGGCAGGACAACCCCTCCTTCCTCAGAGAAATCGGATTTTACGAGAAAAAATAAGGGAACGGCGTGGACCGAAAAAACTGGATAAGGGATAGTAACTGCTCAGGTAGCCAGAAGTCAGAATTCAGGAGTCAGAATGAGGATGTCGGCGACGAGATTTTTGGAGGCCTATTCGCGGGCTATTCTGAATTCTGACTCCTGAATTCTGGCTACCTGTGTAGTTACAAGGGATACGGTTGGCCTTATCCCCAAACTCCGGGGATTTTATTGCCGCAGGGGCAGGCGCCGTTTTTTTTCAGCAGGTTCTTCTTTACGGAAAATCCTTCCCTGATTATCACCGCAAGGCCGCAGGCCGGGCATAAGGTATCCTGGCCATCGGCCCCCCGTATATTGCCGCAGTAAACATAACGGTTGCCGGCGGCGCGGGCTATGTCGCGGGCGCGGTAAAGCGTTTCCTGCGGCGTGGGCGGGGCGCCGGTCATAAGGTGGTCGGGGTGGAAAGCCGTAAGGTGCCAGGGGATATCTTTTGAAAGCCCGGCCAGGAAATCCGCTGTCGCGCCTATCTCCGCGTCCGAGTCGTTAAAGCCGGGGATAAGCAGCGTGACGACCTCCATCCAAAAACCGGCTGCCGATATTATCTTTATCCCTTCCAAAACTTTTGAAAGTTCAGCGCCGCAGACCCTGCGGTAATTCCCGTCATTGAAGCACTTCAGGTCTACCTTCCAGAAATCCAGGACCGGCTTCAGGAAAACCGCCGCTTCCGGGGTCGTATAGCCGTTAGAAACAAAAGCCGTGCGCAGTTTTTTATCCTTAGCGGCGGAGAAAACGGCGGCGGCCCATTCGGCGGTTATCAGCGGCTCGTTGTAGGTGGAGACAAGAACTTTGGCGCCGTCTGCAAGGGCTCTAGAAACCAGTTCCCCGGGGGAGGTCTCAAGCGGTTTCAGCAGCCCGGCGGCCTTAACGTCGGTTATCTGCCAGTTCTGGCAGAAACCGCAGTGGAAATTGCAGCCGAACATGCCGAAAGACAGGGTACGCGCCCCCGGCAGAACGTGGAAAAAAGGCTTTTTTTCTATGGGGTCGGAGGCGGCGCCGGAGACATAACCCCAGGGCGACTTAAGCGATCCTCCCTCATTAAACCGCGCGCCGCAGCGCCCGTAACCTCCCGGCGCAGTGAGGCAACGGTGCGCACAGGCCAGACAGCGGACTTTGCCTCCGCCGGATTTCTCTGCCAGGGAGGCTTCGCGGGTAAGTTGCGGAAGGGACAGCATAGTCAGCGGGAAAAATCCGGTTGCAACCGCTGGATCTTTACCTTCATCCTTTAGCCTTTCTGCGTAACTGCTCAGGTAGCCAGAAGTCAGAATTCAGGAGTCAGAATGAGGATGTCGGCGACGAGATTTTTGGAGGCCTATTCGCGGGCTATTCTGAATTCTGACTCCTGAATTCTGGCTACCTGTGTAGTTACCTTTCTGCAAGCTTTGTTTGGGTGCGATAACCCTGAGGACTGACGGCAAAACGGTGAATTTTAATTTTCCGTCCTGCGAATAAAAGTCCTCGCCGTCAAGGTGGTACCAGGAGCCGCCCCCGCAATCCAGCTCGAAAATCCTGCCCTGGAAAGCGGAATAGATGTCGGAGTGTTTGTGCAGCGTGCCGCCAAAAAGGGAGGGAAGCGCCGCCAGCAGGCGCGGGAGAGAAGTCTTCTTAACCGAGACCAGGTCCAGCAGGCCGTCGTCTATATAAGCCCCCGGCGCCATCCTGGCGCCCCCGCCGTACTGTGCCCCGTTGAACACGGAGTTGATCAGGGCCAGCAGCTCCAGGCGGCGCCCGTCAACGCAGACCGCGACTTTTGCGGGCTTATAGGCGAGAATACGCCTGGCCGCGTACCAGACGTACGGAAGTATGCCGCGCCGGCTGCCCAGGGAGTTGAAGTCGCGGGCGACCTCGGCATCCAGTCCCACGCCGGCAACGCAGAAAAAGGGGCGCCCGTTTGCGAGGCCGGCATCAACTGTGCGCGGACTCCATTTTACCAGGCCCTCCAGAGCGGCGTTGAAATCAAGCGGGATATAGAGATTGCGCGCCAGGCCGTTGCCGGAGCCGCAGGGCAGTATGCCGAGTGCGGCATCCTTTCTTATAAGGGGGATTGCGGTTTCGCGTATGGTGCCGTCTCCACCGACGGCCACTATCCGGGCAAAGCCGGCCAGCACGGCGCGGGCGGACAGTTCCGACGCGTGCTCCCTGGCCCTGGTAAATTCTATTTCAAAGCGCAGTTTCCTGCCGGCGAAGAAACGCTCTATGCGCCCGCGGATGTCGCCATGCTTGCGGCCCGCGTTGGGATTTATAATGAAAAAACAGGACATTGATTAGCAGTCTGCTGAAGTTGTTTTCGGTATTATTTCGTAACTACTCAGCTCCCTCTGTGTCGTTGCGAGGGACGGCGGGCTTGCCCTGCGCACCCGGGCCGAGGAAACCCTTGCGTCGGTTTCCTAC
>CAZYFL010000242.1:0-4050 GCA_964646805.1 uncultured Elusimicrobiaceae bacterium
AGGATCTGGCCGATGTTCATGCGGGAGGGCACGCCCAGCGGGGACAGCACAACGTCCACCGGCGTACCGTCGGGCATATACGGCATGTCTTCGCGCGGCAATATGCGGGCCACTACGCCCTTGTTGCCGTGGCGGCCGGAGAGTTTGTCGCCCACCTGCAGGCGGCGTTTCAGGGCTATGTGTACCCTGACCACCTTGTTGACGGTGACTGGCAGCTCGCCGGAAGATTTCAGCATTTCCTTCTCCCGGGCGAACTTCTCTTTAATGCGCTTCTCCATCTGCTTGCAGAATTCTTCGGTCTCGGTGCCTTTCCTGGAGGTTTCCTTGCGGAATTCCCTGAGGGCGTCAAGGTTCATGTTCATTTCCGCGTCGATTTCTTTTTTGCGGCGGTCTTCCTCCGGCCTGGACAGTTTTTCGCGGCGCACGAACACGCGGGCGCCTATGACCTTGCCGTACACTCCGGGGGGGACGCGCATGGAGGTGTCGGTCACGTCCTCTGCCTTCTTGCCGAAGATGACCTTCAGCAGGCGCTCTTCAGGGGAGAGTTGCTGTTCGCCCTTCGGGGAGACCTTGCAGACCAGGATGTCGCCGGGGCGCACCATGGTGGCCGGGATGACCACGCCGTCGTTGTCTATGTGCTCGAGGGCATCTGTCCCCACGTTAGGGATATCGCGGGTTATTTCTTCGGGGCCCAGCTTGGTGTCGCGGGCTTCCACTTCGAATTCCTCTATGAAGACCGAGGTGAGGGCGTCGTCTTCCACTATCTTTTCGGAGACCAGGATGGCGTCTTCATAGTTGAAGCCTTCCCAGCTCATGAAGGCCACCAGCAGGTTCTTGCCCAGGGCCAGCTGGCCGTCCGAGGTGGCGGGGCCGTCGGCTATAATATCGTCTTTCTTTATCTCGTCGCCGCTTCGCACTATGGGCACCTGGTTTACACAGGTGTCCTGGTTAGAACGGCGGTATTTAATAAGATGATAGATATCCGGCTCTTTTGAGTGTTCCGGCTTTATGGCTATCATGTCAGCGGAGACGTAGATGACCTTGCCGGAGGTGCGCGCGGTTACGCAGGCGCGGGAGTCACGGGCGATGACCGGCTCCATGCCGGTCCCCACCAGCGGGGCCTCGGTGACGAGCAGCGGCACGGCCTGTCTCATCATGTTGGATCCCATCAGGGCGCGGTTGGCGTCGTCGTGCTCCAGGAACGGCACCAGCGCGGCTGAGATGGACACCACCTGCATCGGGGACACGTCCATGTAGGTGACCTTGTCGGAATCCTTGAATTTGTACTCGTCCTTTATGCGGCCGTAGACCTGCTCGGTGGAGAGTCTGCCGTTTTCTATCGGGGTGTTGGCCTGGCCCACGAAAATGTCGTCTTCAATGTAGGCCGTGACGTACTCGGTCTCGTCGGTGACTTTCTTATTGGTGATCTTCCGGTAGGGCGTCTCTATGAGGCCGTACTGGTTGACCTTGGCGTAGGCGGCCAGCGAAACGATGAGGCCGATATTCGGGCCTTCGGGCGTTTCAATGGGGCAGACGCGGCCGTAATGGGTGTAGTGCACGTCGCGGACTTCAAAACCGGCGCGCTTGCGGTTGAGACCGCCAGGCCCGAGGGCCGAGAGGCGGCGCTTGTGCGTCAGTTCGGCCAGCGGGTTGATCTGGTCCATGAACTGCGACAGCTGGGAAGTGCCGAAGAACTTCCTCATAATGGCCACTACGGGCGCGGCGTTTACCAAAGTGCGGGGCGTGACGGTCTTATCTTCCTTGCTCATACGGTCTCGCACGTTCCTGGCTATCTGTACCAGCGCCACGCGTATCTGGTTCTCCAGCAGTTCGCCTATGGAGCGCACGCGGCGGTTGCCCAAATGATCAATATCGTCCACCTTGTACTCAAATTTCTGACCCTTGCAGTCATAACCCGGGGCGCCGGAATTCAGCGCCGTCAGGTACTTTATAGTGACGATGATGTCTTCCAGATTTATGTTGCGCAGCTTGTCGGACGGAACCTTAAAGCGCTTGCACTGGCGCGAGAGTTCTTCGTACGCAGGGCGCAGCTTCCTCATGGCCTTGTAGCGGCCCACTATGGAGAAGTCGTAGCGGCGCAAACTCTTGAACATTATATTGTCGAGGTATTCCTCGGCCTGTTCCTTGACGATAAAGTCCTGACCGCGCATCTTCTTGTAAATTTCGTAGCGGGCGTCGGAGGCGCTCTTGGGCTGGTTCTTGGCTTCCAGCGCCAGTATCACGCCGGGGTTGTCTTCCTTGGGGTTGCCCTTTATCAGCAGCACACTGGAGACCTTGCGGTCCACCATGCTCTTTAAGGCTTTCTCGTCAAGCGGCTGGGCGGCCTTTTCTTCCAGGTTCCACAGCACTTCGCCGGAGGATTTGTCTACTATGTCCTCGATGGCATACTTGCCTATAATATTGGCGGCGTTCTCCCGATTTACCGGCACTTCCACGCCGGCATAGAAGGTCTGCAGTATCTCGGCGTTGGTCTCAAGGCCGGCAGCCTTCACAAAGGTGGTGGCGAGGATCTTTTTCTTGCGATCCAGGCGTACCCACAGCACGTTATCGGTGTCAAATTCAAATTCTACCCAGGCGCCGCGATAAGGTATTATGCGGGCATAGTAGAGAGACTTGCCGAGGACAGACTGCTTCTTCTCCTCGTCTTCCTCAAAGATGATACCGGGGGAGCGGTGCAGCTGACTGACCACGATGCGCTCGGCGCCGTTGAAGATGAATGAACCGGTGTCGGTCATTATAGGGAGCTCGCACAGGATGACGTCCTGGTCTATCATGTGCTTGAGCTTGCCGCTGTCCTGTTTGAGGCTGAGCGACATATAGGCCTTGAGCGGAGCGGAATAGCTGCCGCCGCGGGACAGCGCTTCCTCGGGATTCTGGTACTTAGGGGCGCCGAGTTCGTACTTGAGAAAATCCATGACCATCGTCCCGTCGGCGGATTCGATGGGGAACACGTCCACGAAGGAAGCCTGAAGGCCCTGTATCTTGCGATTTTCGGGTTTTTCATCAAGTTGGAGAAACCAGTCAAACGACTGCTTCTGCATGTCAAGGAGATCCGGTACTTTGAGAATCTGGCCGATCCTGGAGAAGTTAAGTGTTTTCATCAAGTTACCTCGTAGTAGAACGGGATATCCGAATAGTAGACCATCCCTCTTGCCGTCGGCAGAATAGATACGTCTAGCCCGCTTATTCAACCGCGTATAAGCTTGTTATATGCACACGACTTTGCTGAGTAGTTTGCTGAGTAGTAAGGATTAAGTGGTAAGGATTAAGCTTAATCCTTAATCCTTAATCCTTAAGTCCTTAATCCTAGCTACGGCATGTTATTTAAGTTCAACAACGCCGCCGGCATCGGTGAGTTTCTTGTTCATCTCGTCGGCGGTTTTCTTGTCCACGCCCTCTTTGACGTTCTTGGGGGCGCCCTCAACCAGGTCCTTGGACTCTTTTAGGCCCAAACCGGTCAATTCACGGACAACCTTGATCACGCTGATTTTCTTGGCGGGGTCGGAGATAGCTTTAAGGATGACCGTAAATTCGGTCTGTTCCTCGGCAGCGACAGCGACTGCGGCGCCACCGGCGGCGGCCACGGCCACACTCGCAGGGGCGGCCTTCACACCGAACTTGTCCTCAATGCCTTTCACGAGGTCGGCCAGTTCCATTATGGTGTAGGTGGAAATAGCTTCAACTATCTGGTCTTTGGTTAATGTTGCCATTTTAGGGCTCCTTAATCGCCTTTCGGCGGTGTTTTTTAGTAGCCTGAGTAACGCAGGATTAAAGATTAAGTAGTAAGAATTAAGTAGAATTTCCGGCTTAATCCTTATAACTTACCACTGTTACGCAGTTTATCCCATTGACTGGCGGGACTACCAGGATAAATCAATCGTATTTCGTAACTACTCAGGTAGACAGAATTCAGGAGTCAGAATTCAGAATAGTCTGCGAATAAGCCTCCAACAGCTTACTTACCTCTTCAAAGCCCTCAAATCTTGTCGCTGGCATCTTCATTCTGACTCCTGAATTCTGAATTCTGTC
>CAZYFL010000243.1:0-4041 GCA_964646805.1 uncultured Elusimicrobiaceae bacterium
GCTATTCTGAATTCTGACTCCTGAATTCTGTCTACCTGAGTAGTTACGAATTTTGTATAATTCCTAAAATAGGAACAGCGGCATTGTGCAGCAAAATGCCGCTTAATATTAAGGAGGGGATATGGCCGCCAGAAACACCGTAAACCGCGCAAGAAAATCCAAAGCGGAAGTGCAGGAGGAGTTTGAAAAAATCAGGGAACAGTCAGAGCGGGAAAAAAGCGAACTTAATCCCAAAATTGAGGAATTGTCCAGGCAGCGGGAAAATGAAGTTAAAGAAGCGCTGAAGGACATTTCCACGGAAACCGTCGCTCTCAAAATTTCCTCCCTCGGCGTTGAAATTTCAAAAACGCTCTCCGAACTTTCCGTGAAATTGTCGGCCGAAACGGAGCTTTTAATCTCTCTGCGCGGAGCAGCCGCCCTTGAACGGAAGGAAATTGAAAAGCTCCATAAAATGGACATCGCAGCCACTTCTCTGGACCAGTTGCTTGAGGAATACAGCCAGAAGAGTAAGGAGCTGGAGGAGCAGATAACGCAATCCCGCGCCGCATGGAGCGAGGAGGAATCGGGACGCGAACGGGAACAAAAGGAATTTGAGGAAAATCTGAAAAAACAGCGCCAGCGCGAAAAAGAGGAGCACGAGTATCAGAAAAACATTGAAAGGAAAAAAGAGCAGGACGACTGGGATGAAACGCAGCGGCTGCAGGAGCGGAAAAACAAGGAAAAACAGGAAGCCCTGGAAAAAAGCTGGCAGGCCCGCGAATCCGCGCTTAAGGAACGGGAAGATGAACTGATCCGCATGAGAAAAGAAGTTGCGGAGTTCCCTGAAAAAAGCCGGCAGGAAACCGCAAAAACGGTCGTGGAAGCGGTCAAAGCCGCCGAAGCCGCGTACGCGCAGGAACTGCTGGCGCTTAGAAAGGATGCCGAAACCGAGAAACGCCTTTCCGAATTGAAAATAAAGACGCTTGAAGAAACCGTAGGCAGGCAGTTCAGCCAGGTTGAGGTGCTGGGGCAGCGGCTGGAAGAGGCCAAGAGGCAGGTGCAGGACATCGCGGTCAAGGCGATTGAAGGCGCTTCCGGCGCCAAGGCGCTGTCGCACGTAAGCCAGCTTGCCATGGAGCAGGCCAAGCTCAGGCCCTCGCAGGGATAGCCGGGGTTACACCGCGTCCCCCTAATATATGGCCGGGCATATCTTAAAACTAAATGGTCACAATGAGGCCAGGGAAATTGTATTTGAGTTGGAATACCTGGCTTCCCTCACAACCAGGCAGCGCTTTGAAATGATGTTCAGGAAAACGCGGGAAATTTTAAGTTTGCTGGGAAAAAATGGACACGGCAAAATTACTGAAGTCATTAAAAGAGCATAAAGTTGATTTTGTGATAATCGGCGCCACCGCGTTCCCGGTGCACGGTTACGCAAGAGCGACGTTTGATATTGATATTTTTATCAGGCCTTCGGCTGAAAACGCGCAAAGGGTTTGGAAGGCGTTGAGCAAATTCGGCTATGACCTAAGCGACGTAAAAATCGTGGATTTGCTCAAAAAAAAGCTTCTTATCCGCCAGCATATGGTTGAAACCGACATCCATCCGTTCGTTACAGGCATTACTTTTGAAAGAGTCTGGAAGAACAAAATGAAAGCCAGATTCGGCGCGACTTTTGCGTATTTTGCGTCCCTGGCAGACCTGATAAAAATGAAGCAGGCGGCCGGAAGGCCCAAGGACCTTGAGGATTTAAAATATCTGCGGAAATTACAGCAAATGTGAAGCTGCAAATCAGTTTTCCGCGGTTATTTGCCCAGCTTGCGCTTTTTCCGCAGTATGTACCTGATGGTCTGGTATACGGCTTCCTGTTCGTGGGTCGTGTAGCCTTTCAGGAGATTTATTATTTTCCGTTCTACGGATTGCGATTCGCGGCGGGGTTCTTTGTCGTCGCCTTCATTCAGGAACTCAGCGGAGTTTATGCCAAAAACCAGGCTTAAGCGTTTCAATGTGTCAAAGCCGGCGGCTTTGATCCCCCGTTCTATCTGACCGATAAAAGACGGGTGGAGGTCTATCTTCTCGGCCAATTCTTCCTGCGTCCAGCCGTGGTTCAGTCGTTCCTGGCGGACTTTTTTGCCTATAGTTGAACGATAATCACTAATTTGCATAGTGAAATTGTATAACCTCTGCCCACCGCGGTCTACACACCAATTGTATCCTGTAAAATGCGCACTATTGGTATTGACACGGGAGGCGCTGGATGTTATACTATTCCCAGGGGGGGAGACATCTGGGGTAAGCGGCTTCAGGGGGATAGAAAACAAAAATTCACTTTTCAATATCCTCAACATACAGGGGGAAACTCAAACTGCCGATTTAGGAGGAGCTATGGCGCAACAATCGATACTTGTCATTGACGACGACAGAACATGGCACAAGCTAATCGGAAGATTTTTGGAGGACACCGGCTATAAAGTGTATGCCGCCGCCACCTGCGCGGATGGCGTAAAACTTGCGGAGTTCTATAAACCCAACTGTATAGTATTGGATTTTCATCTGACCGATGGGGATGCCGTTTCGGTGTGTTTAGCTATAAAATCTAACGAAACCATCAAAAAAACACCCATAATAGTATTTAGTTCGGATCCGGGCGCGGAACACCCCGCTTATACACAATGTCGGGCCGATAACTTCATCCTAAAAGGGCAGGCGGCCGCGGCAGAACTGCCAGCGGCCATAGCAAAAATACTGCGCCCTGTTTTGCCGGCGCAATCGGCCGATTAGAGAACTCATTCACCGTCAGTCAGCCGGCAAATTCCATCCCGATATTCCCGCAAAACAGGCCGGGGATAGTGAATTCCAAAATACTGCGGCTGGTAATTATAAGGCGGCCAAAGCCTCGTGTTGCAAAGGCCGTGGTTGACTTCCCATGTTAAATTTTTTAACTTATCCATAAGCGGTCGGTTGAGGGAGAAAAATGAAGAATCAGAAAACGCGGTTGTTGCTGGCTTGGCTTTTCCTGTGCGCGGTTATGCCGGCATCGTCCCAGGAGAAATCGGCGGACGCAAAGAAGCTGGAAAGCGCCTCGGTGGAGCTGGACGAGGATGCCGATCAACCCGCGGGCGGGGAAACGGCGGTGGATAAACTAAAGAGCGAGTTTAAGGTGGACGATGTCCGCATACAGGGCCTGCGCGATCAGAAACTCGGCTACGGAGGGGTTTCCAAGGCGCTATCTCTGGCCCAGGGCCTGCCCGGCGGCATTACGGACGCCAATGTGCGCAAGGTGATGACGTTGCGTCAGGGCCCGCCGGTCATGGGCTGGGGCAATGTGGCCAAAGAGCTCGGCCTGAATCAGGGTTCGTTTATGAGCAGGGTAAAGAAAATATCAGCAGAGGTTCGCAAGCGGGCGAAGGCGGATAAGGCTAAAAAAGACAAAAAAGCCGGCGAAAAAATGGAGAAGCCTGAAAAGCCGGAGAAAGCCGGGAAGCTTGAGAGGCCCGGAAAGGGCGGCCATCCCGAAAGCCCCGGCAAGCATTGATAGGAGGGTAAGGAAAAGGCGCGACCTTTGACGGCCGCGTAGACCGCCCCTGCGTGGGAAAAACCTGTGTCGGGGCATTTGTCGACGGAAACGGCCTTTTGATCTATGGCTATGAACGAAAAAGACAAACGGCGGGCGCCGCGGGAGAAGCATGATTCGGTGATTGAGATTTTTGATGCGGGGGGGAAATTCGCCGTTTCGGGCAGGCTGACTGATTTTTCGACATCGGGGGCTGCTTTTTCGGTGGCAGATCCCGGGGTTATACGGAAAAAGTTCCGCGCGCGGCTGAGGTTGCTGGATACGGGCGTACTCGAAGTTGAGGCACGGGTGGTGAGGACCCGCAGGGAAAAAAACGCCACGCACTACGGCATAAAATTCGACAGCATCAAAAATATATCCCCCTAGCGGGAGTTTCCGGGTTATTTTGACCTCATCGTTGAGAAACCGTGAAATCAGGTCATATGCTCTCTCGTCGTAACTACTCAGGTAGCCAGAAGTCAGAATTCAGGAGTCAGAATGAGGATGGC
>CAZYFL010000244.1:0-4031 GCA_964646805.1 uncultured Elusimicrobiaceae bacterium
CTTCTTACTCCTGACTACTGAATTCTGACTACTGTCTACCTGAGTAGTTACAAGAAATTAACAAAATGAAACAAATAAGAAAAGTCGGGGTTTTAGGCGCGGGAACGATGGGCTCCCAGATTGCGGCTCATCTCGCAAATGCCGGATTCGGGGTTCTGCTTCTGGACGTTGTGCCGGATTGGCTGTTCAACGCCGAACAGTTGAAGGACGTCAAAAACAGGAATCATTTCGCCTTAAAGGGGTTGGAGGCGGCTAAACAGCTGAAACCCGCTCCTTTTGCCGTACCCGAATTCGCCGACTCGGTAGAATTAGGGAATTTCAGCGATGACCTGGGAAAACTGAAGGACGCGGACTGGATCATAGAAGTAGTAAAGGAAGATCTGCAGATTAAGCGGGGATTAATGGAAAAGGTGGCCGCTGTCAGACAACCCGGCGCAATTATCAGCTCCAACACGTCGGGGATTTCTTTGAATTCAATCGCAAAAGGGCTGCCGGAAGAATTCAGGCGGCACTTCCTGGGAACTCACTTTTTCAACCCTCCCCGCTATTTGCCGCTGCTCGAACTGACTCCGATCGATGAAACCCTGCCGGAAGTCGTGGAATATATGAAATATTTCTGCGACAGGAAACTCGGGAAAACCGTAGTCCCCGCTAAGGATACCCCGGATTTTATCGCCAACCGCATTGCGGTTCCCGGAGTCATGAAAATTATCCAGGTTATGCTGGAGGACGGTTACACTTTGGAAGAAGTTGATAAAATGACGGGGAAAGCGATCGGCTGGCCGAAAAGCGCCACCTTCCGGACTTTGGATATTGTAGGCCTGGATGTAATCGGCAACGTGCTCAAATACCTTTACGAACATCTCCCCGACGATCCCTATAGAGACCTTCTTAAAATGCCCTTGTTCATGGAGAAAATGATAGAAAAAGGGCTGCTCGGCCAGAAGGTTAAAAAAGGATTCTACCAGAACATAAAGAAGAAAGACGGCGGCAGAGAACTCCTGGTTATTGACCCCGAAACCCTGGAGTACCGCCCCGGCAAAAAAGTCAGTTTACCTGGCATTGACGCGGGGAAAAATATGGAGAACACAGGGGAAAGAATCAGGTTCCTGTTCAGCGGCAAAGATAAAGTTGCGGAATTTCTGCAAAAAACCCTGCTCTCCACGCTGGTCTACGCCGCCGAACGCCTTCCTGAAATAGCCGACGATATTATGGCGGTGGATGCCGCTCTTAAAAACGGATTCATGTGGGAACTGGGGCCGTTTGAAACCTGGGATGCCATCGGCGTGGAAAACATAGCGGAAAAACTAAAGGGCATGAATCAGCGGGTCCCCCCGGTGGCAGAGGCCCTGCTGAAATCCGGGAACAAGTCGTTCTACCTGAGAAAAGACGGGAGGACCCTGTTTTTTGATTTTAAGGAAAAAATTTATAAAGAAGCGGCCGCGGTCCGGGGGATAATCGTCCTCAGGGACCTGAAAGAGCAGGGGAAAGTTCTTGAAGAAAGCAAAGAGGCCTCTCTCATAGATCTGGGCGACGGGGTCGCCTGCCTGGAATTCCATTCCAAGATGAACGCCCTCGGACCCGGAATGATTTCCATGATGAAAAAGGCCGCCAAAGAAATAACCGGGAATAAAAACTTCAAAGGGCTGGTAATCGGCAACCAGGGGGACAATTTCTCGGCCGGGGCCAATCTGGATTTGGTAAAGGAAGCCATCTTAAACGATGACTTTGAAGAAATAGAGGCGATGGCCAAAAACTTCCAGGATGCCAATATGGGTTTCAAATACATGCCCAAACCCGTGGTGGCCGCGCCTTTCGGTTATGCCTTCGGGGGCGCCTGCGAAGTCTGCCTGCACGCGGACAGAATTTGCGCGGCTCACGAGACCTATATCGGGTTGGTGGAAATTGCCGTAGGCGTTATTCCGGCCGGCGGCGGCACGAAAGAGGCGCTTTTAAGGAACCTTGAGCTGATACCCAGGGACCTGCCGCCGGGTACGGAGGTTGACCCCCTTCCCTATCTTGCTAGGGCTTTGATGACCATCCTCCGGCCGGATATCAAGGTAAGCGCTTCAGCCTTCGCCGCCAGGCAGATAGGGCACCTTCGCGAAACCGACATTATAGTAATGAACAAAAACAGGCTTATCGCCGAAGCAAAGCGCCAGGTACTGGCCCTGGCGGGTAACTACCAGCCACCCCGCCCCAGGAAAATCACCCTTTACGGCGGGCGCGCTTATGCCGCGCTGAAAACCCAGATCTACCTGTTCCAGAAGGGCGGCTATATGAGCGAGTACGACGCCATTATCGCTGGAAAGGTGGCGGAGATCCTGACCGGCGGGAACCTTTCCCAGCCTACCGAAGTTTCCGAACAGTATGTTCTGGACCAGGAACGAAAGGTTTTTATGTTCCTCTGCCGGCAGAAGAAAACCCAGGAACGTATCGCCCATATGCTGAAAACCGGTAAGCCCTTGAGGAACTGATGATGAATAATATCCAGAGAGATTTATTGAGCAGCGTAGTTATTGTGGACGCCGGAAACAGCGCCGGCATCCGTACCGCCGTCGCCAAGGCAAAAAAAGGCGGCTTCAAAACCGTCAGGTCCGACGACCTGGCCGCCCACGTGATAAAAGGCATCCTGGAAAGAACCGGGGTGGATCCTCTTAAAATCAGCGAGGTAAGGCTGGGTTGCGCATTCCCGGAGGGTGAGCAGGGAATGCAGCCCGCCAGGATAGCGGTGTTTTCCGCTGGCCTGCCGGTTGACGTCACGGCGTTGACCATTAACCGCTTCTGTTCCTCCGGGCTCCAGTCAATCGTAGATGAGATAGCCTATATCGCCTGCGGAATGAAAACAATTTCCATCGCCGGCGGAATGGAGAGCATGACAATGATCCCCATGGGCGGCGTAAGGTTCGCCCCCAATCCGCGCCTGGTGGAAGAATGGCCGGGCAGCTACCTCTCTATGGGCCTGACCGCCGAGCTGCTGGCTCAGCAGGACGGAAATACCAGGGAAGAACAGGACAGTTTTGCTCTTGAATCCCACAAAAAAGCGGTCAGGGCTTTAGATGCGGGAAAGTGGAAAAATGAAATTCTGCCGTACCCGGTAAAGGAAATGGGCCTTAATGGGAAAGTTCTGAAGGAATTTATTATAAATACCGACGAATGCCCGCGAAGAGACGCCAACATGGAGGACCTGGCCGGATTAAAGCCGGCATTCCAGGAAAAGGGAACCGTAACTGCGGGGAATTCCTCCCAGATGAGCGACGGCGCCGCCGTTGTGATGCTGATGACAATGGAAGAAGCGGCTAAAAACGGCCTGAAACCTTTCGCCAGGCTGCTTAGCTACGAGGTGGCCGGGGTCGCGCCGGAAATAATGGGTATAGGCCCGGTTGAAGCGATTCCCCGGGCGCTGGCTTCCGCCGGCTTACGAATTGAGGACATGGATATAATAGAACTCAACGAGGCGTTCGCGTCCCAGTCAATCTCGGTCATCAAAAGGCTTAAAAAGGAAAAGGGAATAGAACTGCCTGCGGACAGACTCAATGTAAACGGCGGGGCAATCGCCCTCGGTCATCCGCTGGGCTGCTCCGGCGCCTGGCTTACGATAAAAGGCCTTAACGAATGCAGGCGCAGGAAGGGAAAATATGTAATGGTGACCATGTGCATCGGCGAAGGCATGGGCGCCGCCGGGATTTTTGAGGTGCTCTAAGGGCTCTTAAAGAATAACCGGGATAAGGAATTACGGCGCGATATCGCATTTAAGAACGCGAGAAGTCAGCTCAGTTGCTCCCGAAGTTCCTTTAGAGAGACTATATACCCGCGCTCACTGAAAATTATATTTCTTAAAATTTCCCTGGACTCGGGTTTATTAATCAGCTTCAGCAGGCTGCGATACAGCGCTACGTTTTTCCCTGCGCGATCAGTATGCGTCCGGAGGGCCGCCTCTATTGAGCGGGAGCCTTCCGTTTTCCGCTGGCGGAAACCGACCCCTTCTTTTGAAATTTTACTGAGCGCCTTGAGCCTGGTTTTTTTCTCCT
>CAZYFL010000245.1:0-4028 GCA_964646805.1 uncultured Elusimicrobiaceae bacterium
ATCTTGTCGCTGGCATCTTCATTCTGACTCCTGAATTCTGAATTCTATCTACCCGAGTAGTTACTATAATCTCCGTAATGACAAAAGGGATAAACTTCAGGGCGGCGCTGTTACCGGCGCTTATCGCGCTGGCGGCTTTTCTGGCTTTCGGACTTACGCTGAACATGGGATTCATGTGGGACGACCACCGCCTGATAGAGCAGAACCCGCGCCTGTCGCTCAGCGCGGCCAACCTAACCGGCGCCTTCAAAGGCGACCCCTCCGATCAGGGGCTGAATTACTACCGCCCGCTGCTCACGGTCAGCAACATGATCGAGTTCGCGCTCTGGGGCTACAGGCCTTTAGGCTACCGTCTCGTCAATTTTATTTTCCTCTCGGGGACGGCTGTCCTGTTTTTCTACCTGGCTATAGCGCTGGGGTTTGGCCGCGGCGGAGCTTTCTGGGCCTCGGTCCTGCTGGCCGCCCACCCCGCAGTTGTGGAGCAGATGCTGATAGTAGCCGGCCGCGCCGAACTGGCCTCCAGCGCCTGCATGCTGGCGGCGCTGCTGCTCTTCCTTAAAAACAAGGCCGCTCTTTCTTTTGTTTTATTCCTGGCCGCTACGGGCTTCAAGGAGAACGGGCTGATAACCCCGGCGCTGGCCGCGCTCTGTCTCTGGTATTTAAGGCGCGAAAAAAAAGACTATCTGAAGCTGCTGCCATTCTTTGCTTTTATCCCTGTTTATCTTTTTCTCCGGCACGATGCCCTAGGCATGGGCGCGCTGTCAAAAGGCTGGCTGCAGGCGCTTTCAGGGCTGTTCCTGAAAACGCCCCAAACCATTCTTATTTACCTTAAAGAGGCCGCCCTGCCCTTTGACATGCACTCTCACCGTATGCAGCCGGAATACGCGCTGTTACGCTGCGCCGCCCTGCCGACGCTGGCGTGCGCTGCCCTCCTTATAGCCGGGAAAGGCGGTCGGATTGTAATTTTCTGCGCGGCCTGGTACCTGCTGAACCTGGCCCCCAAGCTGCCGTTGCTGGCCGTCAACGACCTCATGCTTGACCACTGGGTTTACCTGGCCAACGCCGGACTTTTCCTGTGGGCGGCGGATTGGCTGGCCGCGCGCGGGAACCTGCTGCCCCTGCTGCCGCTGGCCGCGGCAATTTTAATTCTGGCCTCAGCCTTCAATATACCGAAGCGCAACACCGATCTTAAAATTTACGAGCATGCCGCGCTCAGGTCTTCGTCAAAGCCCATGCTCTATAACCTGGCGAGGGAATATTATTTAACCGGTCGGACGCTGAAAAGCCGGACGCTGCTTGAGAGGATAGTTAACGAGGCGCCCGGCAACGCCCTCTACCTCAACGGCCTAGCGCTGGCCCGCTGGAAAACAGGAGAGATACCCGGCGCGCTGGACGCGCTGGAAGCGGCGCTTGCGATAAAACCGGCGGACCCTGAGACCCTTTTTAACCGCTACAGCGTCCTGGCCGGGGCGGGCAGGAACAAGGAAGCCGCGTCGGCGATAGCGGAACTTGTTAAAGCCAGCCCTGATTACCCTCCGGCGCTGCTTACGCTTGCGCGCTCCGACTCCGCCGCCGGCCGGCTGGACGGGGCAGCGGCTTTGTACGGGAAAATACTTAAGGACAACCCCGGCAATACGCGAGCCCTCAACGATTACGGCGTTCTGCTGGCCCGGCAGGGAAACTATCCCGCCGCAGGCGAACTTTTCCGCCGCGCCCTGCGCCTTTCCCCCGGCCTTGAAAGCGCCGGACAGAACCTGGCCCTGCTGGAGAAAATCAGCGCCGCGCGGTAGCAGCGCGCAGGCGCACAGCTTCAAGGCGCTCCGGATCTCCTATGTCGCGCCAGAATGAGGAGCTGTCCTCAAAACCTTTTATCTTTTCACCGGCGGCGGCCAGCCGCAGGTAGACGCCGGTTATGGAGAATACGCCGTCTTCGGTCATTTTAGAAAAAATTTCCGGCGAGATCACCTGTATACCGCTGAAGGCGAAGGGTTTTCCGCCAGACGGCGCGGCAGGTCCGCCTCCGGCGGAAAATCCTGATATATCCGTTTTCCCCTCCCGTCCTTTCAAATTCATCTCAGCGTCAAAGAGCAGGCGTTTTTTTGAAGGCCTTTCCCTCACAGCCAGCGTGGCCAGCGGGCTCAAAGACAAATGCGCGCAATAAAGGGCATTCAAGTCCATCTCCGAATAGACGTCCGCGTTATAGGCGAAGAAAGGTTTTCCGCTGTCAAAGAAAGCGGCCGCTTTTTTCAGCCCGCCCCCGGTTTCAAGCGGGAAAGCCTCCTCGCGGGAAAGCTCTATTCTGAGACCAAAATTTCTTTTCCGTAGGAAGGCCTCTATCTTTTCATGGAACTTATGGGTGTTTATAATAAATTCCTTTACCCCCGCCTGGGCCAGGCGGCGTATCACTATCTCCAGCATCGGGATGCCGTTTATGTCCGTCAGGGACTTGGGGATACTGTCCGTCAGCGGGCGCAGGCGCGTACCCGGTCCGGCGGCAAAAATCATCGCCTTCATTTTATTTCCCTGTGGGCCAGTTCCACCCGTGCGTCATATTTCTGCTTCACCCGCGCGGCTAGGGCCTCGGCGCAGTAAACCGAACGATGCCTCCCGCCGGTACAGCCGAAGTTCACCAGCAACGAGGTGAAGCCGCGCGACAGGTAATTCTCCACGCTCATGTCGGTTATGGCAAAAACATTCTCAAGGAACTTCGCCACCTCCGGCTCTTTCTGCAGGAAGTCTATTACCGGTTCGTCCTTGCCGGTAAGCTGCGAGTACTGTTCATAGCGGCCGGGATTAGGCAGCGCCCGACAGTCAAAGACGAAGCCGCCGCCATGTCCCTTCTCATCCAACGGCAGGCCGTTCTTAAAAGAGAAGCTGGTTATGCGCATGGTCAGGCCCGGCCTGGGTTTCCCAAACTGGCGCAGGCGGGAGGAGGCGGCTATGCGCTTGAAGCACTGCATAAGTTCCGGCGCCTTCACTTGCAGTTCGGCGTTCCTGAGCAGCCACTCTATGTTCTTCACTGCGTACGGAACGCTGTTGAGAAACTGAATTTTACCCTCGTAGAAGCCGCGCAGGCCGTAGGCGCCCATGGCCTGCATTATGCGTACGTAAACAAAGGCGTGATAATGCCTCATGAAGGATTTAGAGTCCAGGCCGGCAGCCGCCAGATAATACCTGCGCAGTTCCGAGCGGGTCTCCGGCGGCAGGTCCGCCCTGGCATCGTAAAGCAGGGACGCCAGGTCGTAATGCGGGGCGCCCTTGCGGCCGCCCTGGTAGTCTATGAACCAGGGCTCGCCTCCGCGCAGCATTATATTGCGGGACTGGAAGTCGCGATAGAGAAAATAATCCGCCGGCGGCTCCAGCAGAAAATCCGTAAAGCGGACAAAATCGTCCTCCAGTTTCTGCTCGTTGAAAGGAATCCCTGCCAGTTTCAGGAAATAATACTTAAAGTAATTCAAATCCCACATTATGGACTGGCGGTCAAAGCCCGCGCGCGGGTAGCAGCGCTGCAAGTCCAGGCCCCGGTTGACCTGCGCCTGGAAGCGCGGCAGGTATTCAAGCGCTTTTTTGTAGGCCTCCATAACCTGCGCTGGGATCCCGCTCCCCTTGCGCTCAGCGCCCAGATATTCAAAGAGAGTGGTGTTGCCGAGGTCTTCCTCAAGATAGATTCCCTGCGGCTGATCGTCCGCGTAAATTTCCGGCACCGGCAGTTTTTCGGCGCGGAAATGACGGGAAAACTCCAGGAAGGCCCGGTTTTCCAGCTTGTCCGGGCCGAAAGCGCCTATTACCGAGCGGTTGCCGTCCTTCAGCCGGAAAAGCCGCCGAGCTGAACCATCTGCCTTCAGCGGCTCAAAAGACTCAGGCTCAAGGCCAAAAGTTTTTTTATATAACCCCCTCAGCAACGCTTCCGGCCGGCTTTTTAATTCCGCAGCCTCTTTTCCTTTGTTCTTAAGCGGCACATTTTCTCCAAATTAGTAACTACGCAGGTAGCCAGAATTCAGGAGTCAGAATTCAGAATAGCCCGCGAA
>CAZYFL010000246.1:0-4007 GCA_964646805.1 uncultured Elusimicrobiaceae bacterium
ATATTTGAATGAAATCAGCTCCCTGCATGAACGACAGCGCCCCCCAAGAACTATAAAACTTAATACCGGGATATTGTCGTAAAATTTTATAATGCCCAGGCATTTAGGGCAGCGCGAGGCGGGGAAGACTATAGACTCGTCCCTGGGCAGGCGGGCTATGCACACATTAAGAAAACTACCCAGCAACAGTCCCAGCGCGAAAGCCGCAAAGACTATGAACATCTTGACATTTTAGCTAATTGCATGGACAAAAAAAACCCCGCGCCGTTAAGCGCGGGGTTTTTTAGAGTCAGTCCTTTTATCAGAAGGTTGACCAGGGCGTGGAGACTGCGGTGTCGCCGCGGCCCTTTATGTCCTCGTGGTTACAGTTAACCACGAAGTTACCCCAGGTTACGGCATTCGTGGTGTCGTTGGAGTAGAACCAGCCGTACGACGCGTCGGCAAGGGCGGTCGCTACCGCGCGGCTGTCGCCATGTCCGGTGCCGGGCATCTTGGCCAGGGGGATTTCGGACATATACTTGGCGCTGAGTGTGATGCAGGCGAGCGAATCCGCCGGGAACCAGCCTTCGTTGTCGCCGTAGTACACCTGTATTGCGCTGCGCACCGCGGACAGGCCGCCTTTGGTTGAACCTTCCTTGGCCTTGTTGATGAGGTCGGCGAACTTCGGTATGGCTATGGCAGCCAGAATACCGATGATGGCGACGACTATCATCAGCTCTATCAGGGTGAAGCCCTTTTTGTTATTTTTCATTAATTATACTTCCTCCTTTAGTTTCCCCCGCGGATGATAAATAAATAATACCCCGGGGTTCAGTCAATATACGTAACTGCTCAGGTAGCCAGAATCCAGAAGCCAGAATTCAGAATAATCTGCAACTTCTTACTCCTGACTACTGAATTCTGACTACTGTCTACCTGAGTAGTTACCAATATACAACAATAAAAGTTCCCCTGTCAACGAAAAAATTCCCCCGCGATTTTTTTAAAATATCCTGTTGGAGCAAGCCCCAATCCTGTAGCTCAGAGGTGGAGAGAAACGCAATCTTTGACTATGCGCATGAGAGTTTCAGGGAAAAGGCCCAACAGGAGGGTGGCCGCCGAAGTAATGACGATTACGCCTGCCGTATAGCTGTCCGTTTCAACGGCGGAAGAATCCCCGCTTTCCACAAAGAACATCCTGCGGGCGATATTCATGTAATAGTAAACGGACACAACGCTGTTCAGTATGCCCACGATCGCCAGCCACAGGTACTGCTGCGAATTAACTGCCGAGGCGAAAACGTAGAACTTGGCGACAAATCCGATCAGGGGCGGAATACCGGCAAGCGACAGGAGGAACATGACCATCACTATGGAGAGCCACAGGGAACGCTTCGCCAGTCCGTTGTAGGCGTCCAGCTCATACGAGCCGGTCTTCCCGGCCACTGCCATCGCCACCGCGAAAGCTCCCATATTCGTCACCAGGTAAGCCGGCGCGTAGAAGAAAACGCTTTCTCTCCCGATAGGGTCGGCTACCACAAGGCCTATAAGCATATAGCCGGCCTGGGCTATGGAAGAATAGGCCAGAAGTCTTTTAACGTTCGTCTGGAACAGCGCGGTCAGGTTGCCCAGCGTCATGGTAAGGGCGGCCAGCAGCGCTATGAGCAAAGTGAAATTCAGCGCGTAGTGGGGTATTACCGATGCGAATATCCTCATCATGGCGCCGAGGGCCGCCAGTTTGGAGGCCACGGACAGGTAGGCCGTCACGGGAGTGGGCGCTCCTTCATAAGCATCCGGAGCCCAGAAATGGAACGGCGCCATAGAAATCTTAAATCCGAACCCCACAAGGATGAAAAGCATGCCCATGATATACGCGGGGTCGTTCAAATGCAGCTCAACCGCTGAAGCGTAGTTGAACAGGTTGGTTGTGCCGGTGGCGCCGTAGAACAGGGAGATGCCGTATATAGTCACGGCGGTGGAAAGCCCGCCCATGAGGAAATATTTTATGGCGCCTTCAGCGGACCTGGGATTTTTCTGTTCGAACCCGGCCAGAATAAAGCATGAGATGCTTATAAGTTCCAAGGAAATGAGCAGATAGATGAAATCCATGGCCCCGGATAAAAGCATCATCCCGCAGCTGGCCCAGAGCAGCAGCGCGACGTAGGTCCCTATATGCCTGGGACGAATGGCTGTATAATTTACGGACAACAGGAACGTGAAGACTGTGGCGGCAAGGATTATGAACTTAAAAAGCCGGGCGCCGGGGTCAAGTATCCACATGGTCCCCGTTCCGGAAACGGACATAGCGGCCTGGGTTATTATCATCCCCAGCGCCGCCAGCGCGCTGATCGTCCCGAGATGGAAGAGGAGCTTCGCGCGGTCTTCGCTTATAAAGGCCCCGGCTAGCAGGATAAGCAGCCCGGCGCAGGCCAGTATTATTTCCGGGGTCAGGAGGATGAGGTTTGTCATTATTCGCTATTTCAGCATCGCGGCCAGATATGTGATGGTGGGGTCTATCAGATCTAGGCAGAACCTGGGCCAGATGCCTATCACAAGGGTTAAAACCGCCAGCGGGACTATCGCGACCAGCTCACGCAGATTCATGTCCTTCAACCCTGTCCATTTTTCGTTGAACGGGCCGAGGAATACTTTTTCTATCATGCGCAGGAAGAAGGCGGCCGTTACAAGTATGCCTATAGTTGAAACCGCGACATAATAGGGCCAGGCCTCAAAAGCGCCCAGGAAACAAAGGAATTCGCCTACGAAACCGGCCAACCCGGGGAGGCCGAGCGAAGCCATCGCCTGTATTATCATCAGGCCCGCGTAGATCGGGAACCTGGCGGCCAGGCCGCCGAAAGCGTCTATGTCGCGGGTGTGTGCCCGGTCATAGATCACTCCGACAAGGAGGAACAACGAGCCGGTTATAAGGCCGTGGGTAATCATTTGCAGCACCGCGCCGTTGAAGCCTGTCGCCGTCATGGCCGCCATGCCCAGCATGCAGTAGCCCATATGGTTTATAGAGGAGTAGGCGACCATTTTCTTAAGGTCTTTCTGCGCCATGGCGCAGAAGGCGCCGTATATTATGTTTATCACGGCTATCACTATCAGGAACGGCAGGAACCATTTGGCAGCCTCCGGCAGTACGGGAAAAGACACCCGCATTATGCCGTAGGTACCCATCTTAAGGAGAACGCCGGCCAGGATTACGCTGACCCCGGTGGGCGCCTCAACATGGGCCAGCGGAAGCCAGGTGTGAAAAGGGAATGCCGGTATCTTTATGGCAAAACCCACATAGAGGGCCAGGAATATCCAGATCTGCATATTCAGCGGTAGCAGGCTGCCCTGCTCTGCAAGTTCCAGCATGTCAAAAGTGTGAGGGGCGGAATTAAAGTAAAGCGCCAGTATCCCCAGCAGCATGAACAGACTCCCGAACAGGGTATAGAGGAAGAATTTTATGGCGGCGTATTCCTTTTTGGGACCGCCCCACACGCCGATAAGGAAATACATCGGAACGAGCGTAAGTTCCCAAAAGACGTAAAAAAGGAAAAAATCCAGGGAGACGAAAACACCCAGCATGCCCGCTTCAAGCAGCAGGAACCAGAAGAAGAATTCCTTCACCCTGAGCGTTATATTGAAAGAGTAGATTATTGAAACCAGCGTAAGCAGGGCCGTAAGCGCCACGAGGGCCACTGAAAGGCCGTCTACGCCCACAGAGTAGTTTACGTTGAATGCCGGTATCCAGGCGGCTTTTTCTATGAATTGCATCGCCGCGGTGGTCTTGTTGAAGGCGAAATAGAGGTAGCCTGAAAGGATCATACAGACGGAGCCGGCGGCAAGGGCGGCGCCCTGTATCAGTTTTATCCTAGTGTTGGGGATGGAGAGTATCAGCAGCGCGCCTACCAGCGGTGCGAAAACGATAAGGGACAATAGTGGCATGTTTACATTCTCCTAAATTGCGAATAATACGAATAGCGCGTAACTACTCAGGTAGACAGAATTCAGGAGTCAGAATTCAGAATAGCCTGCGA
>CAZYFL010000247.1:0-3950 GCA_964646805.1 uncultured Elusimicrobiaceae bacterium
CGGTAAGCCGGCTGCGGGCGAAATCTATGGCCCAGGCCGCGTTGGGATTAAACCACTTAAGTTCCATCTTGCCCACCAGCGCCGCGTCATGGTTGCCCATAACCGTAACAAGATTTTTAAGCCCCCGCAGCGTCTCGACGCATTCCAGCGGCTGCGGCCCATAGCCCACTATATCCCCGCAACAGACAAAATTCTCCACCCCGTTTCTGCGGTAAAAGTCCAGCACCACTTTGAGCGCCGTATAATTACCATGCACGTCCGAAAAAATGCCGTATCTCATAGGGCAGGATCCCCCCATTGGAATCTTTTTTACACCCCCACCAATTTCTGCGCGGCCATGCCGGCCGCGCGCGTCAGGTCCACCGAAATAAGCTTGCTCACCCCCAGTTCCTCCATGGTGACGCCGTAAAGCGTGTCGGCAGCCTCCATAGTGCGCTTGTTATGCGTGATAACTATAAACTGCGTAACGGGCGAAAATTCCTTTATCAGGCGCACGAAACGCTCCACATTGGCCTCGTCCAGGGGAGCGTCGGCCTCGTCCATTACGCAGAAGGGCGAAGGGTTAACGCGGAAGAAGCTGAACAGCAGCGCGAGGGCGGTCAGGGCCTTTTCCCCACCGGACAGCTGGGTGATGCTCACCAGTTTCTTGCCGGGCGGGTGCGCCAGTATCTCAACGCCGGTCTCCAGCAGGTTCTCCGGCATGGTCAATATCAAATCCGCTTCTCCGCCGTTGAACAGCAGGGAATAGATTTCCTTGAAGTAGGCGCGCACCTTGTAGAAGGTGGCCTTGAAGTTTTCGCGGGTAGTGTCGTTTATCCTGTTTATCGCCGAGCGCAGGTCGGCCCTGGCGCGGTTAAGATCCTCCACCTGCGAGTTCATAAAATTGTAGCGCAGGGTAAGCGCCTCGTATTCCTCCGGGGCGGTCATATTCACCGCGCCCATACCCTCTATGCGCCTGCGCAGAAACTTCACGCGCTCATGGCCGGTCTCCACGTCCCCGTATTTCACACGGGCTTCTTCGGAGGTGATGTTGAACTCGTCGGCCATGCGCCTGGCGGTCTCCACGGCGCGGGCGTTAAGCGCGGCCAGCTCGGTTTCTATCTGATAGCGAGTCCTCTCGTTCTCGGCGGCTACGTCGCGGCTGTCTTTGAGGTTAGCGTTCAGGCGGGCCAGGTCGCCGCGGAGTTCGTTCAGTTCGTCCTCCATTGATCTGTCAATAACCTCTTTCTCCGCTAAATCATGCATCAGCTTTACGCGGCGCGCATCCGCGGCGGCTATCTCCCCGTTCAGCCGGGTTTCCCTTGAGGCCAGCTCCCCGCGCCGCTCCGCGAAGTGGGATTTTTCCTCGTTCAGGAAGGCCAGATCTCCCTCGGCCCGGGCGAGTTCTCCCCTGAGCGCTTCCATATTCTGACGGTAATTATCCAGGTTGGCTTTGCGCGCGCCCAGTTCCGAACTGCGGCGGGCAAAATCCCGGTGCAGGGAATCTTTTTTCTCCCCAAGCGCAGATTGTTCGGCCTTCCTGGCCTCCGAGGCGGCGCGCGCGGCGGACTGCTTCCCGTTAAGCCCTGACAGGGCGGCCTCAGCGTCTTCTATGGCAGTCTCATTTTTGCCGCTGTCGGCTTGGGCGAGCGCCAGACTGCCGCACTTCACGCCAAAATCATCCTCCGCTCCGGCGGCTTCGGTCTCGTTTTTGTGGAAATCTATGTTAAGGACATAGGCCTTTTCCTCGGCGGTATCGGCGGCGGCGCGCGCCCCTTCAAGCCGCGGCAGCAGCAAAACCTTCTCGGTTTCCAGAGCGGCGCTCTCCTCTTCCAACTTCTTCAACTGCTCTTTAAGGTCGCCTTCCTCCTCCCAGTAGGGCTCATTCGAGGCCACTTCGTCTACGCCGCCGGTCACCCAGAAAGGCCCGTACACGGACCCGCCGGCGGCGTAAACCCCGGACAGCAGGCCGGTAACCAGCGGCAGGTACTGCGGATCGCAGGAAATCCTGTCTATCACGCGCTGTGCGCCGGGGATGCTCCAGCCTTCCAGCTCCGGCGCCGAAGGCGCCCGCTCAAGGATAAGGAAACGGCAGCGGCCCTTGCCTATATGCTTTAGGTAAGCTATGGCTTCCTGCGCGGAGACCGCGGTTTCGCAGACCACCGAGTCCAGAAAGCGGCCCAGCGCGTCGTCCACCGCCACGCGGTCCTCTTTGCGTATGGAAAGCAGGTGCCGCAACGTACCTTTAATTCCGGCAAGGCCGGAGTTAAGTACGCTGTTAATGCCCACCCAATAGGTATCGTGTTCGCCCTGGGACAATATGGCCTCAAGGCGGGACTGATCCCAGGCCTTTTTTTCTCGTATGGCGGCCAGGCGGGCGCCTATTTCACTCAGGCGGGCGGCAAAGGTTTTTGCCTGCGTTTCGGCGGCGGCCGCTTTTTCGTTCTCGGCTGTCAGCTCTCCTCCCAGCCAGGAGGAGCGGGCTTTCAGTGCGGCTATGCGCGCCTCTATGACCGAGACGGCGGCGCTTATGTCGTTTATATCGCGCTCAAGCCCGGCCCTGGCCTCATTGTAATGGCCTATGTCGGAGCCGGTGCGGGCGATAGCGTTTGAAATCTCCACTTCCTGCGAATAGGCGTCGGTCATCTCGCGGGCTATGTTCTCAACGGCCTCGTCGGCGGCGCGCATTTCGGACCCCGCGGCGGCAAGCGCGGCGGCGGCTGAATCATGTCCGGACTGCAGCGCGGACAGGCCGCCCTCGTCAGAGAACACCCTGGCGCGCAACTCCTCTACGCGGGGTTCCGCGGCGGCCAGTTTTTCAGAATTGCGCCTTTCGGAGACGGCGAGCAGGTTGCGCTGGCCGCTTATTTCAACCAGCATTTCGTGGCCGGAAACCACGCGCCCCTCGGCCTGATTCCTGTCTATCTTAACTGCCGTGACGGCCTCTTTCAACACTCGCTGCTCTTCGGCTTTCCTGGTAAGGGTCAGGTTGAGCGCGGCTATCTCGCCTTCCAGGCTGGTTATGGCCACGGCGGTCTCGGCCAGCTCCTTTTTTACCGGCTCAAGGCGGGTTGTTGCCGAAGCGCTGCCGGCGGCAAAAGCGGCCCCGTCTTTGAGCAACAGGGAAATTTCGGCCGCAGTCAGCTCCTCGCGGTATTTAGCCTGCAGGCGGGCCCTCCTGGCCTCATTGTCCAGCTTCTTTATCTGCTCATCCAGCAGCGCCATGGAGTCCGCGAGGCGGTTCAAGTCTATCTCCACCTTCTCAAGCTTGCGGGCGGCCTCGTCGCGCCTAGCCTTGTACTTGGACACGCCCGCTGCTTCCTCAAACAGCTCGCGGCGCTCCTCAGCGGTTGCGCTCAACACGCGCTCCACCTCGCCCTGGTCTATTATGGCGTATCCTTGCGTGCCTACGCCGGTGTCCAAAAACATCTCGCGGATATCCTTAAGGCGGCACTGCACCTTGTTTATAAAATATTCGGATTCCTCGGAGCGGTAAATTTTGCGGGTAACGGTCACTTCGCTGAAGTCCAGCGGCAGCTTGCGGCTCTCGTTGTCAAAGGTCATGGCCACTTCGCCCATGCTGAGAGCCTGGCGTCTGGCGGTCCCCGCGAAAATTACGTCCATCATGGAAGGCGTACGCAGCGATTTCCAGGACATTTCGCCTATGCACCACCTCAATGAGTCCACCACGTTTGATTTGCCGCAGCCGTTAGGCCCCACTATGCAGGTTATGCCTGGTTTAAGCGGCAGCTTAACCTTGTTCGCGAAGGATTTAAACCCGTAAATTTCAAGTTCTTTGAGGTACATTAAAATCCCCTTGCTGATAAGTAAAAACCGGAGTTCCCCCGCGCGGCGGTGAGGGCAGATATATGATTATATAAACAAAAAGGCCCGGGTGTCTTTCCCGGGCGCTCTTCTGCACCAATTCCGCAAATTGCTGTAAAAGCGCTGCGCGGTGATATTTTATATGG
>CAZYFL010000248.1:0-3915 GCA_964646805.1 uncultured Elusimicrobiaceae bacterium
TGGCCGGCGCCAGAAGTTCAATGGTCTTTTTAGGGTTCACTGAATACATGTAACTGCTCAGGTAGACAGAATTCAGAATTCAGGAGTCAGAATGAAGCTGTTGGAGGCTTATTCGCAGGCTATTCTGAATTCTGACTCCTGAATTCTGTCTACCTGAATAGTTACGAATATTTACTTACAGACAGTCCTAACCGGCGCCCTTGACGCGCGGCAGCCCGGCGTAATCGGAGTCTATCCTGTAGTACCGGTAGGTCAGTTTGGCCACTTTTGAAATAAAGGTTTTGGCGCTGGAGTAATTGGGAACCTCCGAGGTGAGCACCGCGATAACGTAATCCCCGCGCGGCGAGAATACTATGCCCACGTCGTGGCAGGCCTTGCGCAGCAGCCCTGTCTTGTGGCCAATCTCCCAGCCCAGCGGCAGGCCTTTGCGCAGTCGGCTGCGGCTCTTGGTACGCTTAAGCATGTCCAGCATGAACTCGCTGAACTCCCCGCTCACCAGCTCCCCTGCGTAAATCCGCTCCAGCAGAGAGGCCATTTCGCGCGCGGTGGTATAATTTTCGCGCAGCACCCGGCCGGAAGAGAGGCTCATACCCTCGGACGTAATATTGGTGCGCTCCAGCCCGAGGCTCTTAAAAGCCCCCGCCAGGTAGGGCATACCCACATAGTCTATCAGCATCCTGGTGGCGGTATTGTCGCTCTCGGTAATCATCTTGTAGATGATTTCCATCACGCTCAGGGACGTACCGTCGCGCACCCACTTAAGCGATCCGGAACCGCCGACGCGCTCGCGCCTGGTGAGCTTTATCTGCGTATCCAGCGTAATAACGCCCAGCTTTATTTTTTCAAAGACCGCCGCCATGATAGGCACTTTTATCAGGCTGGCCGACGGGAACAGCCTGTCGGCGTTATAATTCCAGGTTTTGCCGGTTTCCAGATCTTTTATGTAAATGCCCACACGGCCGTTGTATGAGAGGGAAAGCTTCTCCAGGTTTTCCACCATGGCCTGCCACTCCGCATCTTTTATAGGGGACTCCACCATTCTCTTCGGCTCCGGCTGCGGATCCAGGCCTCTCATTGTACGCGCCCCGTGGTAATAGACAAAGAGGCCGCCGCCGGCCGCAAGCAGGAGGAAAACCAGGAGCTTACCCGTCAGCCGGTAAAAGCCGCCGCCCGGCCTAGCGGACGGCGCAATGGTTCTATGGCGGGCAGTATGGCCGTGAGGTTGTTGCAAGCTGAACTCCGGGGCAGTAGGGTTTAGACTTTCAGTTCCAGGGCATCGCCTTCGCCCTTGTAGTTCACCTTCAGGATGTCTCCGCCCTTCATGGCGCTGTTGAGGAGGAACTCCGCCATCGGGTCCTCCAGATATTTCTGCACAGTACGGAGAAGCGGGCGGGCGCCGTAGCTGGGGTCAAAGCCTTTTTTGACCAGGAAGGTCTTGGCCGCCTGGGTAATTTTGAATTTGACGCCCTTGGCATCCAGTTTTTTATCCACCTTGCGCAGGCTGAGCTCCAGGATTTTCTCCATGTCGGCTTCGGTGAGCGGACGGAAAACTATGACCTCGTCTATCCGGTTGACGAATTCCGGGTTGAAGACGCGTTTCACCTCGTCCATAACGGTATCCTTCATCGCGATGTAATCCTTTTCCTTGTCGTCGGCGGGCATGAAGCCCAGCGTCTTGCCCTTGGAGATAAGGCGGGCGCCGACGTTGGAGGTCATGATAAGGATGGTGTTCTTGAAACTGACCTTGTGGCCGAGGCTGTCGGACAGGATGCCCTCGTCCATTATCTGGAGAAGGATATTGAACACGTCGGGGTGCGCCTTTTCTATTTCATCCAGCACGACAACGGAATAGGGCTTGCGGCGCACCAGTTCGGTGAGCTTGCCGCCTTCCTCGTAGCCGACATAGCCGGGAGGCGCGCCGATGAGGCGCGAAACGGAGAATTTCTCCATGTATTCGGACATATCTATGCGCACCATGGCTTCCTCGTTTCCGAACAGGAAGTCGGCGAGCACCCGGGCGAGTTCGGTCTTGCCCACTCCGGTGGGGCCCAGGAATATAAAATTACCTATGGGCCGTTTGGGATCCTTCATGCCGGTGCGGCTACGCTTTATGGCCTGGGACACTATGGTTACGGCCTCATCCTGGCCGATGAGGCGCTTGTGTATCTCGCCTTCCATGTGCTTGAGTTTGTCCGTCTCGGTCTCGGTCATGCGGGTGACAGGGATGCCGGTCCATTTGGAAGCTATGCCCGCTATATCCTCTTCGGTCACTTCTGGGAAAACTTTGTCGCGGCCTTCGCGCCACTTCTTGCGGGCGTCCTCCAGGGCTTTCTTCAACTCCTTCTCGCGGTCGCGCAGCTTGGCGGCCTTTTCGTATTCCTGCCCGTAGATGGCGGCGTTCTTTTCCCTGGAGGCTTCTTCTATCTCGGTTTCTTTTTCCTTGAATTCCGGAGGCGCTACTGACAGCTTCAGGCGGGCGCGGCTGCCGGCCTCGTCTACAAGGTCAATGGCCTTGTCGGGGAGCGCCCGGTCCGTGATATATTTGTCCGACAACTGGGCCGCGGCGAAGATGGCCGGGTCGGTATACCTGCATTTATGGTGCGACTCGTACTTATCCTGCAGGCCTTTGAGAATCTCTATGGTTTCCGCCACGGTGGGCGGCTCCACCACCACAGGCTGGAATCTTCGCTCCAGGGCGGGATCGTGCTCTATATGCTTACGGTATTCGTCAAAGGTGGTGGCGCCTATGCACTGCAGTTCGCCGCGCGCCAGCGCGGGTTTAAGCATATTGGAGGCGTCTATGGCGCCTTCGGCGGCGCCGGCGCCTATGACGGTGTGCAACTCGTCTATAAACATGATGATGGAATTCTTCCCCTTGCGTATTTCTTCTATTATGCCCTTGAGGCGCTGTTCAAATTCGCCGCGGTATTTGGTCCCGGCCACAATGGAGGCCAGGTCAAGACTCAGCAGCCGCTTACCTATGAGGGTGTCCGAGATTTCTCCGGCGGCTATTTTCTGTGCAAGGCCTTCTACTATGGCGGTCTTGCCCACGCCGGGCTCGCCGATGAGCACGGGGTTGTTCTTGGTGCGGCGGCCGAGCACCTGTATCAGGCGGTCTATCTCGTTGACGCGGCCTATCACGGGGTCAAGCTTCCCCTCTTTGGCCGTCTGGGTCATGTCGCGCGCGAATTCATCAAGGATGGGGGTTTTGGTCTTGCCCTTCGGCCCGGCGTGTACCGCGTGGCTCTTGGCGGCGGCGGCCTCCTTCGGGGAATCTTTCTGCTCCATTTCGCCGAGGATGCTCAGCACTTCCTCGCGCACGGTCTCAAGCTTCAGACCCAGGTTCTCAAGCACTCTGGCGGCCACGCCCTCTTCCTCGCGGATAAGACCCAGCAGGATATGCTCGGTGCCTATGTAGGAGTGGCTCATGTGCTGGGCTTCTTCCACAGCGTATTCAAGCACTTTCTTCGCGCGCGGGGTAAAGGGAATCTCACCCAGCAGCATCATATTGTCTCCGGTGCCTACGATTTTTTCAATCTCCGCGCGCACTTTGCGCAGGTCAATGCCCAGGTTCTGAAATACCTGCGAGGCCACACCCTCGGAAAGGGCGATGAGGCCAAGCAGTATGTGTTCGGTGCCGACATAATCGTGGTTAAGGCGCTTAGCCTCTTCCTGCGCGATAAGTATAACGCGCTGAGCCCTGTCCGTAAATCTCGTTCCCATGGCAATTCCTCCGTTAAAGATGAAAGCGGAAAACCCGTTAGATGAATAAATCCGGCGTTCGCATTGCGCCGAAGTTACATTATGACAAATACCCGTTTCTTTATCAAACCTTGCAACAGCAAAAAATGCAAAAAATACGTAACTACTCAGGTAGACAGTAGTCAGAATTCAGTAGTCAGGAGTAAGAAGTTG
>CAZYFL010000249.1:0-3877 GCA_964646805.1 uncultured Elusimicrobiaceae bacterium
GGATTTGGGCCGACCCGGCGATTCAGCCCCGCCGCTCCACTTTCATGACCAACCTCTCCGCGTCGTTAACCAATGGAGTCAGCGTGACCCCGTAGATCCCCGCGCCGGAATTACTGCGCATTATTTCCCTGATAAGGGTCATGAACTTGTCGGTTCCCGAACCCGGCCTTCTGCAAGTCGAGTCGATGTTCAGATAATACCAGGCGTAACCGCCCTTGAGGAGATAAATAAAGTCCGTGTCGGCAAGAGTTTCCGCCCGACCGCGCTCGCCGGATATATTGAACTGCTGGAGCGTCCGCACTTTCCTGAACCGGTCCGGCGCGTTCATCAGCAAAACATACAGGGCGTCGTCTTCCGACAGGAGCCGGCTTCCCGCGGGAATAAGCTTTTCAGCGCAAAGCCCCAGGCCGTCGGCGACGTACGGTTCCAGCGGGGGCGGCGGGGCGGCAAGCCGCCGGGCGGACGGTAGGTAAAAGACCAGCCCCGGGAGCAGGACGAGGGCTGCGGCAGGGATAGAAAAGCCTTTTCTCGGCATAAGCCGCAGGCGGGAGGAAGCCGCAAACAGTACCCCCACGCCCACCGACAGCCCGAAGGCGAAAGCAGCGTCGAAATAGCGCGTGAGCAGGGATCCCCCCAGGAAAATATAGTTGACGAAAATAACGGAAACCGGCACAAGCGAGATCAAATAGCGGCGCCACTCGCGGAAACGCAACGCTACCCCCGCCGCCCCGGTGGCGAGGAGGGACAGCGAAATGGCCGTTGAATAATAAGAAAACGCGGCCTTAAGGTCGCCCAGGAAGTACGAAAGGAACGGGCCTCTCGGGCCAGGCATGTATCCGGCCTCCGCCGAAGTGAAGCGCGAGATCTCCACCTGTATTCTGAACATAAAAATCAGCCAGATCCCCATGCTCAACGCCAGCGCGCCGGCTCCCGCCGCGAACTCTTTCCACTCCCGCCTCAGAAGATGGATCAGTAGCACTATCACGACCGCCGCCGCGGCCTCGATCCTGAAAAGTGGGGCCAGCACGAGCAGGAGTAGCCCCCATTTTTTCATTCCCGGCGGCCTGTAATAATACAGGAGTAGCCCCCCGAAAAGTAGCGGGACCAGGAACAGTTGCGAATCTCCGCCGCGCACGAATTCGGAAAAGGCCCCTACGGAAAGCGCCACGCCGCAGAAGCCGGCCCAGCCTCCGCCTATCCCGGCGGCGATTCTCCCGAGCATCAGCGAAAGCCCCGCGCCGAGAAGCGCGAGCAGCAGGCGTAGCGCAACGTCGCCGGAACACTGGTGAAGCAGGCCGAAGATGAGCACCTGCCCCGGCTTTGCCACTGAAGCGGAAAGACTCCCCGCCAGCCAGGGTCGGGAAAGTGTTTTCCAATAGGCGATCTGGCACAGCGAATCACCGTTGAGCCGGTAAAAACCGTCGAAGCCGTAGAGAACTAAGAAATACTCGGCGAGGAAAACCGCCAGGAAACAAAAAAAGCCGAACAATATCTTTTCACGCGGCAACGCCAGTCCCCAAAACGACCCTCGCTCGTTTTTTTCCATATAAGCTGTTTTGGTTGAACGCGGCGCCCTCATCTCCTCCGGTTAAGCGTCCCTCCCGATCCGCCTCAAACCTTCATAAAGCGCCACGCCGGCGGCCGTGGAAAGATTGAGAGACCGCACCCTGTCCGAGCACATCGGCAGCCGGTAGAGCCGGTCCGCGTACTTCTCGTAGATCCAGTCCGGGAAGCCGGCCGTCTCCGCCCCGAACACCAGGCAGGAATCCTCCCTGTACGGGGCCTCCCAGTAACTTTTCCCTCCGCGCGTGGAAAAGAAAAGCAGCGAAGGCTCCGGCGGCAGCGTCTTCAGAAAGGCCTCGAAATCCTTATGCACCGAATATTTCAGGAACTGCCAGTAATCCAGCCCCGACCGCCTGATCTCCTTGTCGCTCAGCTCGAACCCCATCTTCCCGACAAAAGCCAGCTCCGTCCCCGTAGCCACGCAGGTCCTGCCTATATTGCCGGCATTCCAGGGTATATCCGGATTGATCAATACTATTTTCACAACCTGAACCCATCCGCGTACTGCCTGTGCCAGAGCTCCAGCATCAGCAGCGCCCAGAGCTTGTAGCCGTGGTCGCGGCGGCCGGCCTGGTGCTCGTCCCAGAGCCTGAAAAGCTCCTCCGGCTTGAAATAGCCGCGGCCCAGCGCCTTCTCCGAAAGACAGGCCCCCGCCCAGTAATCCTTCAGCTCGCCGCGGAACCAGAGCCCCACCGGGATGCCGAAACCCATCTTGCCCCGGCCGTAGATCTCCGGCGGCAGCATGTCCCGGAAAGTCTCCTTCAGTATCCACTTCGTGCCGGTCAGCCCCTTCAGCTTAATATCCCCCGGCAGGCTGAAAGCGAATTCCAGCACCTTGTGGTCCAGGAAGGGCGAGCGCGTCTCCAGCGAATTGGCCATAGACGCTATGTCCATCTTCGTCATCAGGCATTCCGGCAGGTAGGAGCGCATATCCACGTAGCTCATCCGGTTGAGCAGGTCCTCGCCCGGGTTCAGCGCGAAGAATTTAGACAGGTAGCGCTCCCCGTAATCCTTCTCCTTCCCCAGCAGGTTGGAGAACTTCAGGCTGTACAGGCCGTCGGTCTCGCCGGGGCCGAAGAAAGAGACCGTGGAAAGATAGCGCTTCTCCACCGTGTCCAGCACCGAGAATTTCAGGAACTTCTCCACCCGCCAGAAAAAATTGAGCGGCGCCGTCTTCGGGAACACCCCCACCGCCTTCAGCGCCCCGCGCCTGGCCCAGCCCGGGACCAGGGCCAGCAGGCTCTCGGCCTTCATCCCCGCGTAGCGCAAATAGCCGCCGAAAGCCTCGTCGCCACCGTCGCCGTTTAGCGCCACGGTCACGTCGCGGCGCGTCTCGCGCGAAACGAAATAGGAAGGCAGGGCGCTACAGTCGGCGTATGGCTCGCCGTAATGCCAGGCCAGCTTCTCCAGCACGTCTATCATCCGGGCTTCCACCGTGAACTCGGTGTGCTTCGTGCCGTACATTTTGGCGACTTGGCGCGCGTAGCCCAGCTCCGAGAATTTTTCTTCCTTGAAGCCTATGGCGAAGGTCTTCACCGGCTGGTCGGAATGTTCGGCCATCAGGGCCGTGACTATGGAGGAGTCTATGCCGCCGGAAAGGAAGGCCCCCAGCGGCACTTCGGACATCAGCCTGATCTTCACCGCCTCTGAAAGTTCGGCCTTCAGCCTCTCCTTCAGCTCCGGTAGCGGGACATGGCCGAGTTTCTCTTCCCCGACGGGGAGGTCCCAGTATTCCTCCACGGTCTCGTTGCCGTTCTCAAAGACCAGCACGGAGGCGGGCTCGAGCTTTTTAACCCCCTTGAAAATGCTGATGGGGCTGGGGATGTACTGCAGCGTCAGGAAAGCGTCGATGGCGGCGGGATTTATCTCGCGGGGCAGGTCCTTTACCGTAAGCAGGGAGCGTAACTCCGAGGCGAAATAAAAACCGGACTTCGTCGCGGCGTAAAAAAGCGGCTTCTTGCCTATGCGGTCGCGCGCCAGCACCAGCCTTTTGCGCCTGTTATCCCATATCGCGACGGCGAACATGCCGCGCAACTCTTTGGGGAAATCCGCGCCTTTCTCCTCGTAAAGATGGAGGATGACTTCGGTGTCGCTTTTGGTTTTAAAAATGTGGCCTTTGGCCAGCAGGCGCTCCCGTAGCTCCAGGTAGTTATATATCTCGCCGTTGAAAACTATCCAGAGCGTGCCGTCCTCGTTCGTGATGGGCTGGTGGCCGGTGGACAGGTCTATGATGGACAAACGGCGCATTGCCAGGCCAAGATTTTCATGCTCATAATAGCCCTCGTCGTCCGGGCCGCGGTGGACGAGGAGGTCA
>CAZYFL010000250.1:0-3876 GCA_964646805.1 uncultured Elusimicrobiaceae bacterium
CAGTCCACCTTAGGAAGGGCCTAGAACTGGTCTAGACTCTCCCGACCACCGCAGCGGACTCCAGCTTTTTGATCAAATAGGCTATGTCATGAGCGGCTTTACCCAGAGCCGAGACATCGTCGGCATTGTCTATCTGCCGCGCCGTCCGCATTAAAACTCCGCGTGAATTCTGAAGTTTCCCGGCTATTATCCACCGGGCTATTTTAAGCGCTTCTTCCGGCTTGTCTGCCTTGCGGAACTGCTCGTGGCGAAGCAACACATTGCCCGACTGGGGCGCGTCCACCCTGGCTATAAGCCGACAGGTCTCGTTCATAAAGGTGAATGCCGCACCGTGCTCCGCGCAAAGCTGCATAACCCCGGGCGAGACCATAACATTGTCAAAAACGCAGACGGACTCAAGATGATGAATGGGCACGCTAAGGCGCGTTTCCTTTTCTATTTCCACTTTGACCGTTAAGATGGGCCCGGTGGAGATACGCGCCCTGCGTCATCACATAAAGAGTGTTTTGCGTTACAGAATCCATAAAATCAAAGACAATAGACAGGCGCAAAGGCTATTTCCGTAGAGCCGCGGCTGGTATGGCCCCAATAGTTTTTGGTCAGTACCAGCCCGCGCTCCGGCTTGAAAGTCTCAATGAAACTCGCGAAACTTCTGGATATCCCGGGCTTTTCAAAGCGTGAATATTTCACTTCCACCGGGATAAGTCCGCCGGCGACATGAACGACGAAATCCACCTCCGCCCCGGCTTTGGTCCTCCAGAAATTGATTCTCCCCAGATCTTCGCGCAATGAGTTCAACCTCGTAAACACGGCATTTTCAACAATCGCGCCCGTATCCGGCCGTTTTCCCGGAGGGTTTGTGTTTTCAAGAAGATAATTTCTGAAGCCGAGGTCATGGAAATAGATCTTGGGATTTTTGGAAAGTTCTTTCTGCCTGTTAACAAAAAACGGGCGCAACTCCGCGCAGACAAACGTTTCCATAAGCACGTTCAGATGTTTTTTCAGGTTGCGGAAATCCAGCATTGATTCATTTCCAAGAGCGTTGTACACCACGATGTTTCCGGTTTGCGCGGCCAGATACTGCGAAAGGAGAAGCAGGTTCCTGTCCGTGGAGAGCTCAAGCAGGCCTTTAACGTCTTTCAGGATATAACCGTTGTAAATATCTCCGAGGACTTTCAATCGTTCCCGTTGTGCCCCGGAAAGGACAACAGCCGGATAACCTCCCCACGCGCAAAATTCCTCATAACACGCCGCCATCTCTTCATGATAAGCGTACTCGCCGGACATCTGGCGCGGCATTTTCCCTCCGGACATCCACTCAAGAAGCCCGGCGCGCGCCACAGTTTGCACCGCCTCAAGCCTGGCATTGCGGGCCCTGAGATACTCCGCGAAATCAAAAGGATAAAGATTAAAAGTCAAAATCCGCCCGACCATGTATTTACCGGTTTGCGCCTTAATTTCCAGGGAAGATGACCCCGTAACTATTATTTTTACGTTTTTCACGGTGTCATACACCAGCTTAAGTTTCTGCCCGCCGCCTTCGGCATACTGAAATTCGTCAATCATAAGCCAGGTTTGCCCCGACGCGCCGGGTCGGGCATAGGAGGCGGCAAAACCCGCCGGATCGCTCTCAAACTGCCGCAGAAGGCGCCTGTCCTCAAAAGTTACAATATGAACGTCATCTCGTATTTTTTCCCGGGCGGAGGAGAGGTAATCCTTTATAATCTCAAGAAAAACCGTTTTTCCGCACTGACGCGGTCCGAGAATAGCAATAAATTCTTTTCTCTCCAGGAACGGTTTTATCTTTTCAAGCAGATTTCTGCGAATAATCATATTATCCTTACTATTAATGCAATTACTGCAATAATAGTATAACTAAAATTGACACGCTTTCCAAGGCGCCTGCTTCGGTAACATTTTAGTTGATTGAATACGCAGACTTGCGGATGGAGACGGGCATTTGTGATAATGACGATATGCGCTTTGCGTTTAGAATGGAAGAGTATGTAGTGAAAGCCGAGAAAGCCGTGGTGGGGGCGCTGGTTTTCGCCATGGTGGGGCTTTCCTTCATGCAGGTGCTGTTGCGCATATTCTTCCAATCCGGCATAGTCTGGCTGGACCCGCTACTCAGGCACATGGTGCTTTGGGCCGGCCTCACCGGGGCCGCCCTGGCCGCGCGCTACTCCCGCCACTTCGCGCTGGAGGCTTTCGTTAAATCCGCGCCTGAAAAGCTGCGCCGCCCGCTTGAAATTTTCGCCGGCGTTTTCACGGTAGCCGCCTCCTGCCTGCTCTTCCACGCCTCTTATAAATTCATACGCGACGAATTCGCGGCCGGCTCGGTGGCTTTTCACATAAACCGCCTTAGCGTACCGGGCGGATGGGCCGAAATAATAATACCCGCCGCTTTCGCGCTTATAGCCTGCCATGCCTTAATAGGCATTTTCCGGCCTGAAGATACTCCGGAGGACCGCGCTTAAATGGGCATAATCGCGGGCCTGCTGATATTGCTGCTCGCCTTCCTCGGCGCGCCGGTCTTCACGCTTATCGGCGCCGGTTCCATTTATCTTTTTTCCGGCGCGCAGATTGATTCCTCCGCCGTGATAGTGGAGATGCTGCGCCTGGCCTCGCTTCCGGCTCTGATAGCCATCCCGCTCTTCACCTTTTCAGGTTACATGCTGGCTGAAAGCAAGGCCCCGCAGCGCATGCTGGCCCTGGCGGAAGCCATGTTCGGCGCACTGCCCGGCGGGCTGGCCGTCGTGGCGCTTTTTACCACTGCGCTTTTCACGGCCTTTACAGGGGCATCGGGCGTCACCATAATAGCCCTGGGCGGCCTACTCTACCCCATGCTTTCCAAACAGGGCTACCCCGAGAAATTCACGCTGGGCATGCTCACTACAACCGGCAGCCTGGGGCTGCTTTTCCCACCCAGCCTCCCGATAATACTTTACGGCTTGGTGGCCAAAATAAACATTGACACACTTTTCAAGGCCGCCCTGCTGCCGGGCGCGCTGCTGTTGGCGGCTCTTTCCGTTTACGCCCTCTTTATCGCCCGCAAAGCGGGAATAAAGGCCACGCCGTTCCGCATGGCGGAACTTAAAAAAGCCGCCCGCGGCGCGGCCTGGGAAATACCGCTCCCCTTCATAGTAATCGGCGGCATTTATCTGGGCTTGTTCACGGCAGGCGAGGCCGCCTCGGTTATGGCTTTCTATGTACTGATAACCGAGGTCTTTATTTACAGGGATTTAACGCTGTTCAGCGATATTCCGCGCGTGGCGGTGAAGTGTATGTTGCTGGTAGGCGCCATCTTCATGATGCTGGGCACGGCGCTTGGATTCACCAACTACCTGATAGACGCGCAGATACCGGACAAGCTCTTCGCCTGGCTGCACACCTATGTTTCCAGCAAGGTATTATTCCTGCTGCTGCTCAACGTCTTCCTGCTGGTTATCAACATGATAGAAATTTTCTCGGCGATAATCATCGTGGTGCCGATAATCGTGCCGGTGGCCGCGCAGTACGGCATAGACCCGGCGCACCTGGGGATAATCTTCCTGCTGAACCTGGAGATAGGCTACATGCTGCCGCCGCTGGGGCTTAACCTTTTCCTGGCCGGCTCGCGCTTCCACAAAAAGCTTCCGACTCTCTACCGCGCCATAGTCCCTTTCCTGCTGATACTGCTGGCGATGCTGGCGCTGGTGACATATGTGCCGTCGCTAAGCCTGCTGGGGATCGGGGGATGATGGAAAGGGCGACTGTCTGCCGGCAGGTCAGGAAGGATTGAAGAGAAAATACTGCGGAAACAGCGGATTAATTTTGTAAAATAAAAGGTAACTACTCAGGTAGACAGTAGTCAGAATTCAGTAGTCAGGAGTAAGA
>CAZYFL010000251.1:0-3874 GCA_964646805.1 uncultured Elusimicrobiaceae bacterium
GCTCGCTCCAAAATCGGCTCATCCAAATGTCCATCTTATTCTGTCACAGAGCCTAGCCTATCTTTTTGTCTCTATCTCCTGCTCAATTCCTTTTATGGCGAGCAGCACGTCGTCGGGGTTGGAGGCCGCCTGCAGGATGTCCTCCAGTCTGGCCAGGCCGTCCCTGTGCATCTTCACCAGCGACTGGTTGAAGGTCTGCATGCCGTAGAAACCGCCCTTGGATATGGCCTGGGTTATGGAGTCTATAGTGTTGTCGGCTATCATCTTCTTGATATGAGGCGTGGCAGTCATGATCTCCACCGCCGGCAGCCGGCCGCCCCTGGTGCAGGTCAGCAGGCGCTGTGAAATTATCCCGCGCAGGCTTTCGGAAAGCTGCAGGCGCACCTGCGTCTGCTGATGCGGCGGAAACATGTCTATAATGCGGGAAATGGTCTGCACGGCGTTCATCGTGTGCAGCGTTGCGAACACCAGGTGCCCTGTTTCGGCGGCGGTGATAGCCGCCTGGGTGGTCTCCAGATCCCGCATTTCACCAACCAGTATAATATCCGGGTCCTGGCGCATGGCGGCGCGCAGCGCGTCCACGAAGCTGGTGGTATCTGCGCCCAGTTCGCGCTGGCTTATTATACTCTTCCTCTCCGTGAAAGAAAATTCTATCGGGTCCTCAACGGTGATGATGTGGGAGTCCCAGGTAGCATTAAGGTACTCTATCATGGCGGCCAGCGTGGAGGTCTTCCCTGATCCGGTTATGCCGGTGACAAGAACAAGGCCGCGCTCGTTGGTAAGTATCTTCTTTATGGAATCTATCGGCAGACGCAGTTCTTCAAAAGTGGGTATTTTAAGCGGTATGTGGCGTATAGCCACGCCTATTTTCCCCTTGTGCATGAAGACATTGAAGCGGAAGCGCCCCAGCTCGCCGCCCTCGTAGGAGAAGTCCGCCTCGTGCTTCTCCTCAAAGATCTTCCTGAGGCGCGCGTTCAGCAGCGGGAAAACCATATCCTCCACTTCCTTCTCGGTCATGTTGGAGGAATTTACAGGGGTGATGTGCCCGTTTATCCGCAGAAAAACCTGCGAATCCCCCCTTATGTGAGTGTCGGAGGCCTTATTCTGCACCATCACTTTCAGAAGAAGGTTTAAGTTTATCGCCATTAAAGATTTTTCCTCTGCCCTTCTATTTAAGCCTCCGCGCCCCTGTGGGACGGCGCAGGTAGGCCGGTTTCTCAACATCTTCCGTCCCGGAAACAGCGGAAGGAACCGGTTGCGGAATGTCGTCCCCGCGTCGGCGATGGCGGCCGCGATTAAGCCCGCGCAGACGCCCGAAATCCCCGGCCAGATCGTTCCGCCTGGCGGTAAAGCCCGTGGCTATCACGGTTATTTTCAGTTCGTCGCCCAGCGTGTCGTCAAAAGCCTGCCCGTACTTTATCAGGACGTCGGGGTTGGCGTGCTTGCTTATGTACTCCATGGCGTCGCTCAACTCCACCATCATAATGGAGCGGGAGGCGGTAAAGTTTACAAGGATGCCTTTAGCCCCGTCTATAACGGCGCTCTCCAGCATGGGCGAGTGGATGGCCTCCTGGGCCGCAACTATGTGGCGGTCCGGTCCCGAGGCGCGGCCTATGCCTATCAGGGCCTCGCCGGACTTGGTCATTATCCTCCGGACGTCCTGGAAGTCCACATTTATGGCTCCGGCGCAGGTTATCACGTCGGAAATTCCCTGTATGGCTTGGCGCAGCACCTCATCGGCCCTGCGGTAGGCGTCCTCGCTGGTAGTGTCGCGGCCAACTACGGAAAGTATCCGATCGTTGGGGATTACAAGCAGACAGTCGGTGTGAGTGCGCAGCTCGCGTATACCGGCCTGGGCTTGGTCGGCGCGGATTTTTCCCTCAAAACCGAAAGGCCGGGTTACCACGCCTATCAGCAGGGCATCCGGGTTTATCTCCTTGGCGATACGGGCGAGCACCGGCGCGGCCCCGGTGCCGGTGCCGCCGCCCATCCCGGCGGTTATAAAAAGCAAATCCGCATCAGCCACAGCCTCTTTAATAAGGTCGGAGGACTCCAGCGCGGCCGCAGCTCCCTTCTCCGGGTCGCCGCCCACGCCCAGCCCTTTAGTGAGCGTTTCTCCTATCTGTATGCGGTTTGGGGCTTTGCTGCGGCGCAGGTCCTGGGCATCGGTGTTAACGGCCACGAAGTCAACCAAGCGTATCCCGGCTTCAACCATGCGGTTTACGGCGTTGCCGCCGCCGCCGCCCACGCCTATGACTTTTATCACGGCCTCGCGGTTGCGGAAATCGCTGTAACGTATCCTGTTTTCAAACATAAGCAAAGCCCGTAACCGGTTTTAATGGTATTTAATAACCTTGATGCATTACTGGTTACCGGTACTTTTTTACCGTAACTGCTCAGGTAGCCAGTAGTCAGAATTCAGGAGTCAGAAGTCGGGAATGAGAACGTCGGCGATGAAAAAGGCTCCACTATTCTGAATTCTGGCTCCTGAATTCTGTCTACCTGAGTAGTTACTTTTTTACCTCAGAATAAATCCTTAAACCACCGCCAGAGTTTCTTTTCCAACGAACCTCCCCTCGCCGGTCCTGGCACATCGGTGTTCCAGGTCTTCAGGTGCGGGTAGCACACCAGCGCCACCGCGCCGACATAGGGCTGTGTCATATATTCTTCGGGGCATTGCAGTATTTCCTGAGCCGGCAGCCCCAGCCTGGACTGACTCAGGTCCAGCATGACTTCCGCTGCCTCCGGCATGCCGCGCAGCAGGGCGGCTCCGCCGGTAAGTATAGCCCCGCCGGGCAGGTCCGCATAATTGGAGGTCTGCACGGCCTGATTTATCTTGTCAAAAATTTCTTCGGCCCGCGGCTGTATGAAATCCAGCAACTCGCGCGGCTTCACTTCCTTCCTGGTGCGGCCGTCCAGTTTTGTTATGCTTATCGGCTTGTCATCCTCAAGCATTTTGGAGATTACCGCGCCGTGCTTTTCCTTGATCTCCTGCGCGGCCGCTATGGTGGCGCCCAGGCCGTAGGCTATGTCGCGCGTGATGCTGTCGCCTCCCATATTTATTTCTTTGGAAAAATGTATGTTGCCCTCGGAATATATCCCTATGGAGGTGGTCTGCCCGCCGGCATCTATCAGTATGCAGCCCAACTCCTTCTCCTCTTCGGAAACTATAAGCTCTCCCACGGCGAGCAGTGTGTAAATGGGCGCGACCACCCTGAAGCCGCCTTTTGAGACGGATTTGACCAGGTTGTTTATGGCCGGGCTTGAAGCTGTGATAATATGGACGCCGACCTCAAGCAGCGCGCCCTCCATACCAATGGGGTTGGGAACGCCGCGCTGCCGGTCCAGGGAAAAGCCCTGCGGTATCACATGCATTATCTCCCGGTCCGGGGAAAGCTGGAAAGTTTTGGCGTTCTCTATTACGTTGGAGACATCCTCGCCGGTTATCTCTTTGTCGGTACGGGCAATGTTGTAGCCGCCCTTACTGTCAAAAGCCTGTATATGCGCTCCGCGCACTCCCAGGTAAACCTCGCCCACCACCTCATTGGCCTTGCTTTCCGCGGCATCCATCACATGCTCTATGGCCCTGGCGGTTTCTTCAATATTCACCACCACGCCGCCCTTGAGGCCCTTGCAGGGGACGGAAGCGCCGGCCAGCACCCGTATTTTATTGTGTTCGTCGTCGCGCTCGGCTATTACGCAGGTTACCCGGCTTGACCCCATGTCAAGCCCGGCTATTATTTCAGATTTTCCCATATGGTGCGGTTTATTCCAGTATTAAGCCGTTTTGTAACTACTCAGGTAGACAGAATTCAGGATTCAGAATTCAGAATAGCCTGCCAATAAGCCTCCAACAGCTAAACCGCAAGCACAA
>CAZYFL010000252.1:0-3853 GCA_964646805.1 uncultured Elusimicrobiaceae bacterium
CCGGGAGAGGAAACCCTTGCGTGGTTTCCCCCCTAAGCGGGGCCCCCCATCCGCAAGGGCGCGCCGGGTAGCCCCCCGAACGGCCCTCCCCACTGTCTGAATCGGGGATACATAAAGACAACCCCCCATGAAAATAGGCGCGGCGCTCGGTTTCAACCTTATTGACTATCCCGGAAAGATAGCCGCCGTCGTTTTCGCCGCCGGTTGTAATTACACCTGCCCCCACTGCCATGCCAAACCCATACTCGGCAACAACGCTCCTATAAACGAAGAAGATTTCCTCCAATATCTCGCCACCGTAAAAGAATGGGTCAACGGCATAGCCATCTGCGGCGGCGAGCCCACACTGCAACCGGACCTGGTTCCTTTCATAAAGAAACTCCGCGCCCAAAATCTCCCCGTAAAACTGGACACCAACGGCAGCAACCCCCGGATACTTAACCGGTTACTTGCCGACAAACTTGTGGACTATGTAGCCATGGACATAAAAGGTCCGCAACACTTATGGCCAAATATGTCAGGAAACCCCGCCGCCGAAGCCGCCATGCTTGAAAGCATCAAAACCGTCACCCGTTTCCTCAACTACGAATTCCGCACCACCATAGCCCCCGTATTACGCGGCGGGGAAGATATCTCTTTTTTGACCGTACCGGAGATGACTGCCGCTGCTAAAATGATGGTTAAGGTCACCGGCAGCGCGGACCACAAATATTATGTCCAGAAATTCGTCCCCCGCAAAGACAGCCTCCTGGACCCGCGTCTGGAAGCTTTCACCGAGACCCCGCCACAGCTTTTGCAGGACATAAAGACGGAGGTCTCAAAGTATCTCCCCAAATGCGAAATAAGAGGATGAACTATGAATAAAACCGGAATAACCGTACAAAAACTGAACGCTGACGCGAAAATCCCCGCTTATGCCCACGATGGCGACGCAGGCGTAGACCTCTATTCCACAATAGATTACACCCTCGCCCCAGGCCGGCGCGTCCTCGTCCCCACCGGCCTCAAAATAGCCATCCCCCACGGCTACGAAGGCCAGGTCCGCCCCAAATCCGGCCTCGCCCTCAAGCATGGTATTACCGTCCTCAACACTCCCGGCACAGTGGACGCGCCCTACCGCGGCGAAGTAGGCGTCATCCTCATCAACCTGGACCCCAAAACCGCATACGAAATTAAGAAGGGAGAAAAGGTGGCGCAAATGGTCTTCAACAAAGTGGAATACGCCGCCTTCACCGAGGCGGCAGAACTGTCCGCCACCACCCGCGGCGAAGGCGGCTACGGCAGCACCGGCAAACAGTGAAAAGTAGGTAACTGCTCAGGTAGCCAGAAGTCAGAATTCAGGAGTCAGAATGAGGATGTCGGCGCGCTGCCGTCTCCATTGCCGCGAACATTGCGGAAGGGTTTAAGAAGCGCGGAAAGGCGGATAAACTCCGCTTTTACAACATCGCGCAAGGCTCCCTTGAAGAATCCCGGTACTATTTGATTCTCGCCAGGGACCTTGAATATGGCGATGTTTCCGAGTTGCGCAGGATGCTTGAAGAGGTCAGTAAGCTGTTGGAGGCCTATTCGCGGGCTATTCTGAATTCTGACTCCTGAATTCTGGCTGCCTGCGTAGTTACAGGAATTGATGAAAATGATTAAATATATATTGCTGACTTGTATAATGGCCCTGCAGGCCGCCGCAGGTACGCTTCTGTACGCGCAGGCAGCCAGCAGATCCTCGCTTGAGGCTAAACTGGCGCTGGAAAATTCTCTTGAAAAAAGAGTGCGCATGGTCCTCGCCGAAGCTCTGGGCACGGAGGACGTGATAGTAATAATTTCCGCCGAACTCCAGGAACAGGAGAAAAAATCAACCGAAATAATGCCCGGCATCCCTGAGAAAGAAAAGATAGGCGAGGCCTCTCTCTCCACCAGCCTTACGATGGTGAAAAAAATTTCAGCCAGCCTGATACTGGATAAATCTACGACGGAACCCGACATGCAGCTGGCAAGGAAGCTGGCCGCAGGCCTGCTGGGCCTCCCGCCGGACAGGCAGGACCTGATCACCGTTGAAAAGATGGATTTCAGGAAAACTAAGCCCCTCGCTATAGCGGATCTCTTTGTCCCCCCAAACCTCTGGAGCGTAGCCTGGCTTTTAGTGGTAGCCCTGCTGGCGCTGATTACGGTGCTTGCTTTCCTGGCCCCTCTCTCAAAAAGCGCGCGGGCTTTTGTAGAGGCTTTCAGCGCCGGTAACGCGGCAACGGCAGGAGGTGAACGTTCTGAAAGGTCTGATGCGGAAATAAAGCAGGCCGCCGCCCCCGCGGCAGCCGCTGAAACCTCCGCCGCGCAGACAATAGAAGGCAGGAAGCCTCCGTTCTGGTTCCTGAACGCCGGACACCTCAGCAGCCTCACTTTTATAATGAGGACGCGCCCCGTGGAGGACCTGACCATACTGCTCAGCTATGCGCCGGGCGACTTTGCCTCCAGGCTGGCCGAGGCGCTCTACCCCAAAAGCGCGGAGGCTATGGCCGCCCTGCCGAAAATAACCCTTATGCCCGAAGCCCGCGTACGCGCCTTTGAGGCGGAAATACTTTCCTCGCTGGATTACGTGATAGGCGGCGAAGACAAGGCGGTGAATATAATAAGCGGGCTGGACGAAGTTGTGCAGGAAAAAGCCCTGGCCGCTTTCAGCAGGCTTGACCCTGCCATGTCCAGGAAACTGGATTCCCTGATACTGAGGTTCTCTGATATACGGGATATTGAGCACGCGCAAGCCCAGGCGCTTGCCCGCAGGCTGCCGATGCGGGTCCTTGCCGCCGCGCTCAAGGGCTCCGCCTATGCCGAAGTTTTCCTCTCTAAACTGACCGGCGGCATGCAGGAGCGCTTCCAGCAGGAGCTTGATCTTACCCGGGATTTGCCCGCCGAGACTTACAAAGCCGAGCGCGCCAAAGTGGCGGAGACAATGCGGCAGATGATAAAGGAAGGCTTTATCACGCTTAAACCGCGCGGGACATCTGCCGCGGCGCCGGCCGCCCGCCCGGCTCCTGCTCCGGCGCCGGCTGTTAAACCCGCGCCGGCATTATCCGGCGTGAAACCGCCGGCTGTTGAAACCAAATCTGCGCTGCCGGCCGCAAAACCCTGAACTAAGGGCTCGTCAGGAAATAAATGGCATGATTTGAATGTCCGGATTTGAGACGAGTCCGAGGCGCGACGAACGAGCATACCGACGGTCTGTAAGTGAGGAGCAACGAAGGAATCGGCCAAAGACGGGCATGCAAATCGTGTCAGTTATTTCTTGACGAGCCCTAAGGAGATAAACCTGAATGGACCTGATGACATTGTTTGGCGGTTTAATCGGGCTGGGGGTTATAGTCTTTGTGCTGTCCGCCGGCGGCATGTTGAAATTCCTGCTTAACTGGGAAGCTATCATTCTTATCTTCGGCGGCACACTGGGTTCTGTAATGATAGCCTACCCCTGGGCATCGCTCAAGTGGACAAAATCATCCTTCATGATGGTGCTCTTCCCCCCCAGGCGCCCCCCGATTGCGGAACTTATCCGGGCGCTTGTCGGTCTTGCCGAAATAGGCAAAAAGAACGGTCTTGAAGCCATTTCCGCGGAGTTGCGCAGGCTGCCACACCCTTTTATGACCGACGCCTGCCAGATGATGGTGGACGGAGTGGATATACACATCCTGCGCGAACGCATGGAGAACGACATAAATACCACCCGCCTGCGCCACCAGCAGCAGACCAATATCTTCAACTCGGCCGGCACCTTCGCCCCCATCTTCGGGCTGCTCGGCACGCTGATAGGCGTGGTGCAGGTGCTCAGAAACATTTCAAACCCGCAGATGATGGGCTCCTCAATGGCCAT
>CAZYFL010000253.1:0-3845 GCA_964646805.1 uncultured Elusimicrobiaceae bacterium
TTTACCGACATTCTCTTCATGGTGTGTGCTTCCTTAAATATAGAATAGTTTAGCATAGTTCCGATTTATATTTCACGATTTGTCTCGTCCCAAAAGCTCACGTAACCCCAACTCGTCATTCCGGCGAAAGCCGGAATCCAGAAGTATCTACGACACTGGACCCCGGCTTTCGCCGGGGTGACGTTAAAGGAAACGAGGTCCGTTTTGGAAGCCATCTGGAAAGAAATATCCCCCCACCTCAATCCTCCCCCACAAGGGGGGAGGAAGGGAACGGGGGAGGCAACCCATAGTAACTCGTCATGAGCCTAAGAAAACGACTTTTTCAGCAACCCCTATTTATACTCTGACCTGAACATTTTTTCTATGGATCTTTTGGCGTGGGCGGCTATGTTCGCGGGGACAGTCACCTCTGCGGGGTTCGGATCATTAAGAAGCGAAAGCACACTCTCAAGGGTAATGGACTTCATATAAGGACAAAGCCTGCACATGGCTATAAAATTCTTTTCAGGAAACTTAAGCTTCGCCAGTTCGCCGAAACCGCACTCCGTCACCAGCAGGTAGGCAACCGCGCTCGTGTTCTCAATATAGCGCATCATGTCGCCGGTGCCGCCCATAAAATCCACAGCCGCTATAAGGTCCGAAGGACATTCAGCGTGAGCCAGCGCCACAAGGCCCGGATACTTCTGCCTGTAAATCTTTATCAGCTCCGGATTAAAATGCTCGTGCACAATGCAGGTTCCGTTCCACAGGATAATATCCTTGCCGGGCGTCTTGCCAAGTACCTTCGCCAGGTTAGCCCCCATGAAACGGTCGGGGATAAAAATAACCATATTATGCTTCTCATACATCTTCCGCAAAATCTTTTCCGCGTTGGCGCTTGTAACAATACAGTCCGACTCCGCCTTAACCTCGGCTGAAGTGTTTATATATGTGATCACCGGCAGTCCCGGGCGCTCCGCCTTCAGCCTGCGAACGTCCGCTCCGGTTATGGCTTCGCTCAATGAGCAGCCCGCGTTCTTTGAAGGCACATAAACCTTTTTAGAGGGATTAAGTATTTTGGCCGTCTCGGCCATGAAATGCACGCCGCAGAAAACAATAATATCCGCCTCCGTCTTCCTGCAGTCGTCCGCCAGTTTGTAGGAATCCCCCACAAGATCGCCAATCCCGAGGATAATGTCCGGCGTCTGGTAAACATGGGCGCAGATAACCGCCTTCTTCTCCGTTTTCAGCCGGTTAATCTTCAGCGTCAGCCCCGCCACCCGCGCCAAATCTCCTTCAATACAGCGCCGGTGCAGGCCCAGCGCCGTCAAGCGCCTGATTTCTTCGTTCAGCCCGTTTTCCATCAGCTTTTTAATGTCAGAATATCGGGATGGTTGGTAAAAATCCCGTCCACGCCTATCTCTTTCATGCGCAAAGCATCTTTCCTAGTGTTAACCGTGTAAATGCCGACCCAGAAACCCGCCTTCTTTATTTTTTGCACGTTAAGCTTGAAAGCGATGCGCAGCGCCAGGTGAAAGTTAACCGCGCCCACAGCCTCAGCCCTCTTAACAGCGGGCAGCAACAGCGCCGTGCTGAGCCCGTGGCCGAGGTAGGCCAGCTTCAGGCGGGGGGAAAGCTCCCGGAAGCGCCTCAGCGTACCGTGATCAAAACTGGACATGACCGTCCTCTCAAAAAGACCCGGTTTGCTCCCAAGGAAGGCCAGCAGCTTTTCCTCTATGCCGGGGTAGACGTTTTTGTCGTTCTTCACTTCAAAATTCAGCCAGTCGGCCGCCGGCCAGATGACATCCAGCGCCTCTTCCAGCCGGGGCGCATGCTGCGTCGTTGTATCCCGCTTGAAATGTGCCGCAACGTTAAATTTCCTGAGATCCGCGTAATCCAGTTCCGCTATCTTCACGTCCTGTCCGGCCGTGGACTTCAGATCAAAATCGTGGTGCACCACCAGTATGCCGTCCCTGGTTTGATGCACGTCGAACTCAAAATCTTTGGACCCCATTTCAACGGCCAGCCTGAAGGCTTTCAGGGTGTTTTCCGGCGCATAGCCGGAGGCGCCGCGGTGCGATATTATTCTCATATAAAAAGTTTTTGTATCTCCGAGAAATATTTGTCCGAGTATTCAAAACCCGTCATCTTGTCGCGCTCCGAGCCGGTACCGTGGAAATCGACGCCGGCGGTAACAAAAAGCCCATGCCGCGCCGCCAGGCTGACAAAATCGCGCGTGGCGGCGCCGGTATGCGCCGGGTAAAAAGCCTCTATGCCGTCCAGCCCTGCGGCCTTCCAGGCGGGCAGGTCCATTATTTCTGCGACCGCTCCCGGGTGCGCAAGCACCGCCAGACCGCCGGCTTTCTTGATCGCCCGTATAGCGGTTTCCACGTCAGGACCGCTGGGAGGGACGTAGGCGGGCTGGCCGTACGCTACATACTGCCCAAAACCCTGCTTGCGGGTTTTGACCACGCCTTTCTTCTTGAGCAGGTCGGCTATGTGCGGGCGGCCCACGGTGCGCATCTTATCCGACGGAAGTTCCTCAAATTTTATTTCTATTCCCTGTTTCTGAAGCAAGGCCACTATCTTCCTAAGCCGTTCGATCCGCCTGGCGCGGAATCCTGCCAGGTCGTCAAGGAATCCGACATTATTAATATCCACGCCGTAGCCCAGGATATGCAGGTTGTCGTGCAGATTGGTGGTAAGCTCCACGCCGTGGCAGTAGGCTATGCCGGTTTCTTTGAGGGCCGGTTCTATTTCGGCCCAGCCGCCCACCGTGTCGTGGTCGGTAAGCGAGAAATACTTTATGCCGGCGCGCACGGCCTCGCGGGCCAATGCCCCGGGCGTAAGCGTACCGTCCGAATAGGTGGAGTGGTTGTGGAGGTTAATCAAAGCCATAGGCGCCTCTTAACCTTTCACCTTTCACCCCTTTAACCTACCGCTACTTCTTTAACTTCGGGGACTTCTTCTTTTATCATGCGCTCCACAACATTCTGAAGCGTCATCGTAGCATGCGGGCAGGAGCCGCAGGCGCCGGTCAGGCGCACGGTAACCACACCTTTCGTCTCGTCCACTCCCACAAGTTCAACGGACCCGCCGTCAGCCGCCAGCATGGGCTGTATCTTCTCAATAACCTTTATAATTTTGTCTTTCATAAGATGAATCACCTCTGGTTAAATTATACCATGCTGTCCGGGCAATAGTGGCGGTGGGACCCTGTAACTTTTTTGTAGAATACGTTTATGCTACGCGAAGAAGTCCACATAGAGACAGGCGGAGGGGGGCCGCCCCGCCGCTAGCTTAAACTCTGATATGCCGGAAACCTTCAAGCCAAAAATGGGCGCGGGCGACCTCGGGTTCACGGAACTCTTCGGCGGCAGGCGCGTGCCAAAAACCCACCGCCGCATAAAACTAAACGCCCTGATCGACGACCTCTCCGCGCTGCTGGGCCTGCTTAAAACCGGAATAAGGGAAAGAAAAACAAAAGAAGAAATTTCAACGGCGCAGGCCGCGCTCATCCGCGCCTCCGGTATAATAGCCGGCATGAAGGGGGCGTTAAAAAACGAGACTGCCGCGCTGGAAAAGCTGATAAGCTCCCGCGCGAAAACCATAAAGCCGCCAAAAAAATTTATCCTGTCCGGAGCAGACGAAACAGATGCCCTGGCCCACCTGGCCCGGGCCAAAGCCCGCGTCTGCGAAATCCTCGCCTGGGAAATAAAAGCCAAAGCCCCCGCCGTCTATCTCAACCGCCTCTCCGACTATCTATTTCTCTTAGGGCTCGTTAAGAAATCAATGATAACTACTCAGGTTATCAACCGAGCGGCGGCGGGCTTGCCCTGCGCGCCCTTGCGGATGGGGGGCCCCGC
>CAZYFL010000254.1:0-3837 GCA_964646805.1 uncultured Elusimicrobiaceae bacterium
CGCACTGGCTCACTTCTGATTAGCAGAAGTGGGTCAGTTTTCGTTAGCGCTGAAGATATCGTTTGAACATATTTTCAGGCCTCGCATGGCGCTTCCCTGCCATGCGAGGCCCGCCCCTTTCTTTACAGAAACATGCAATAACTGCTGGATGATTCCTGCACGCTCTCCGCTTCCATCTCCATCTCGCACAGGTCGCCTTTTTTCTGGGCGCTGCACATAAAGAGATTGAATTCTTCCTTCTTCTTGGCGCTGCAGGCAAAAAACTCCACCCCTTTAGAACTCCGTGATCCGCGCACACCCTTTTCGTTGCTTAATACTTTTTTGGTCATAATTTTCTCCTTTCTAATTTTTGCCGCCTACGCCCAATACGGAGCAATTTTTATGGCAGGGGGGATAACCGGGCGATTTCATGCAGCCTCATTGGAGAAATGAATCCCTTGACGATATTACAAGGGTGCAATAGCAAGCAAAAAACCTCTCAATTTGAGTCGAGTGTTTTCATTTTGAAAATCCTCCCAATAAAGATTCGGCAAAATTACTTTCTCAAAATGAAAATATTCTACTATTCTGTTGCATCATGAGGCTTTTTAGTTTCTATTCCTTAACCAGCTCCGCTATATACTGAATAGCGTTTTTCTGCTTAAGATCCCGGAATATGCGAGATATTTTCCAGCCGGTCCCTTTGATGAGTTTCCCCATCTCCGCCTCGCTCACGAAAATATATTCGCGCCATCTCTCCGCAAGATTACGGAAGCGGCAGCGCCCCACGCTCATTCCACAGCGCCTGCCACGCGCCGGATTGTTCTTGTGGTACAGCATATAGGCGCTGAAATCCTGCCCCCGTTCCCGGGGGTCGCGAACTTTGTGCAAATCTACGGTTTCGGCCAGTATTCTGCCTCCTGGAGAGGTAACCACATATAGCTTTTTCAACCGCCGACGCGCTTTTTCGCCGTCGCTTACCAGACCAAAGTTATTACCCATCATTATTACGGTATCGAAACTCCCGGCTTTAAAAGCCGAATCTACTTCGTCCAAAGATACCGATACGGTTTTCCGCAGACCGCGCCGCCGCGCCACTTCGGCGGCAAGCGGGGAAACATCGATCCCCGTAACATCCAGGCCCCGCTTCTGCAGGAAAAGTGCGTAACGCCCGGCTCCGCAGCCTACGTCCAGCACGCGACCAGTTGCCGTCTTTAACGCGGACGATTTGTGTTTAGGCCATGCCTTATCATCGTTGAAATATATCTCTTTCCCCCAACCCTTAAGCAGCAGGCCGTTGTCCAGTTCGCTTATATCCGTATCGGAACCGCCGTCCAGCCACGACTTAAGCGCCGCGCCGAAGGCGTCGCTCATATCCCGCCGCTTGAGCGCGGTTTTCCTCAGCACCATTACATACTGCGGCCCGCCGGATTTTATCAAGCGTTCTATTTCCCAACCGCTGTCCAGCAACATCCCATTGAGCTCAGCGGGACTGACAAACACATACTCAAACCACGGCGTCGCTGTATCCTCAAACCGGACCCGCAGACGCATTTGTCCTGCCATACGTCCGCGCAGCCTGTTTCGCTGCTGGTATCGCAGATGATCCGGATTATCGGTCAGGTACGGGTCACCGGTCTCGGCTATCACTATTCCTCCAGGTGCAGTTACCTTATACAGCGCCGCAAGCCGCGCCCCGGCGGCCTTGGGCCCGCCCATCAGGCCGAAATTGTTGCCCATCATTACCACCGTATCAAAGGAGCCGGCGGGAAAGCGCCCGATATCGGAGAAACACATTTGCCTGGTTTTCCTGAGCCCGCGCTGTCTGCAGACTTTCAGCGCCAGCGGAGAACTGTCCAAACCGGTAACGTCTATATTTTTACGCTGAAGGTAAAGAGCGTGGCGGCCGGCGCCGCAGCCCACGTCCAGCACGCGGCCCCTTGCGAGTTTTATGGCTTTTCTTTCAAAAACAGGCCAGTCCTTGTACTCCTTAAAGTACACGCCCTCTTCCGTCTCTATAAAACCGTCGTCGCGCTCAATAAACGAAACAGTCGTGCCCCCATCATGCTGATGCTGAAGCCATCTTCCGAAAGCGTCTCCGATTCTGGGTTGTTTCATAGTTACCTCAATTGAAGCTGATGTCCCGCGAAGCTTTTACAATTCTATCATCTTCCTTAGCGGGATCGCCCGCGCGCCCATATATCAAACACTGCCTTCAAACGCCGCCGGATATGTTTTTGCGAAATACCCTTCCGCGTCACCATGTTTAAGCCTCAAAAACCCGGAGAAACCCGGAATCAATAGCACGACCGGCGCTGACAGAAGGATAAGCCCTCCGCCAGCCAGAAGCGTCGCGCCCAGTCCCGCAAAGGATATCGCGCTTCCCGCCAGTATCACCCCGGCGGGCGCGAATATCTGGTTAAAGAACATCGCGAGCGACAACACCCTTGAGCGGTATTGGTCGGGGACTGCCAGCGTATTTTGCGTCATAAGCGGGATGTTTATAATCACAAGACCGGAACCTATAGCAAACATAACCAGGCACTGAACGGCTGGGGACGCCCCAGAGCCCAGCGTCAGCAGCCCTGCGCCCATGACTACTATCCCCGCCATGACCAACTGATCACCGTGTAATCTTTTCGCAAGCCAGCCCATAGCCAATGAACCGGCGATAACCCCCGCGCTCACTCCGGATTTAAAAAGCCCAATAAGCCATACCGGCATGGCGCCCGACTCTTTGGCCAGCAGGGGAAATGCAACGGTCATGGACGCGACAACGAAGTTCAGGAAAGCGGCCAGGCCGCATATCCACAGCTGAAGAGGCATCCCGGCCACCAATCTGACACCGGCTTTCAGTTCCTTCCGCCAAGCCGGGAAGCTGAACCGGGAAGCGTCCCCGCGCTGGCCGGAGTATCTCAGTCTGATAAGCATGGTAGCTCCGGCAGCCGCGAAGTATGACAGCGCATCGCAAAGAAACGCGGTTTTTATGCCGTATTTGGCGGTAATAAAGCCTCCAATTACCCCACCGATGATAGCGGCGGCCGCATTCATGGAACTGGTATGGCGGTATGCCTTCTGCAAACTGCCAGTTCCCACCATCTGCGGAATTATACTGTCCGCAACGCTTGAAAAAAGTGCGGAACCGGCAGAGGACAGGATAAAAAGCGCTACAAGCGCCGCAAGGCCGAACGAGTCGGTCCAGGCCAGCGCACAGATCAGCGCGGAGAGAACGCCACGCCAGACGTCACTTATGATCGCCAACGATTTCCTGGAATATTTATCACCCAGGGGGCCGAAAAGCGGAAGCAGGAAAATGCGCGCCACGCTTACGGGGGCGAAAACAGCAGCTATCTGAACGGCCGAGCCTGTTTTTTCGGCCACCCACCACAACACGGCTATCTCCGCGCAGGCGTCCCCCAGACCGGATACGAACTGCCCGGCCCGGAACAGCATAAAATCCCTTCCACAGGCGGAACCCGCCTCAGGATTGGAACTGGAACCATCTTTCATAAAGAACCCTCGGCACCGACGGTCTGCACTGCGGGCGCCTTTTGTGCCGCGGCAGCGCGGCTTTTGTAATATAAATGTGTTTCTTTCATCGCTTTTTCTATCGTGGCTTCGGTGTAGTAGCATTTTCCGGCTGAAAGCCGATTTTGTCTATCCCTGGGACAGCCGCCCTGGCATACAGGCAGGAATTTGCATGACAGGCATTTGCTTTCTTTTGCGTCATAAATATTTTCGTCCCACGCGCAGGTTTTATTAAAGCTCTCTATCGTCCCGTTCTCCAGCAGTCTTCCGCACGCGGTGGAAGCGTCGCCGATCAGAGTGTCGCATTTAAAGACAAGCCCATCGGCGCCT
>CAZYFL010000255.1:0-1943 GCA_964646805.1 uncultured Elusimicrobiaceae bacterium
AGAAATCATGCCCCGCCCCGTCCATAATGGCCCCAGCGGGCATTACACCAGCGCATAGGAGCAGAACCCCCAGAGAACACGGTTTAGGTATATTCATAAAGCCTCCTTACCCTTAGCTTGCTTTGTCTTTTGCTCGTGATAACGAATAAATCAAACATGCTTTGCAGTATTCTATCATTATGGCCAGGCGTTCTGCGGCGAAGAGACATTCCACACCGGCGGCGGGATAAGCCCGAGCCTGTTGTTGAAGCTAAGACGCCGGCTGGGCGCGGAATTCTTTGAAAAGTCCGGGCGCGAGGTTCTCGGCGAACTGAAGGCGAACACGCGGGAGAGCTGGCCTCCAGCATCTTCCGGAAGAACTACTTGTGATGCGTTGTGTGGTGATGCGCGTGACGACCGGTCGCGCGCTGCAGAAGCACTTCGTTGATAAACGTCTGATACCCGATGCCGCAGTGTTTGGCCTGGGTGTGCGCCCAGGCTAATGCTAGGGGATGAAGACGGATATGGACGTCCTGATATTTAGCGGGGCCTTTCGGCGGGCGGCCGCGCGCTGGGCGTTTTATATGGAAGGTATCCTCGATGGCTTTTTTAAAAACCATCGTCTCGTGCGGGGTGACCCGGCGGGCTTTCGCAAAATCAAATTCCTTTACTTTCTTCATACAGCCTCCTTTCGCGGCGATTCGCGCGCCGAGCGCTGACGATTCTTACGTTCCCGTGCGGCAGGCGCATTGTGAACACAATAATCAGAACCTTCTCGCCGGAGTCGCCGATCAGCCATTGCCTGTGTTCGCTGGCGCAATGTTTCTCGTCGTCCAGTATTAAGGCGAAAGGGTCGTCGAAAGCGAATGCCGCCAGCTCAAAGCTTATCCCGTGTTTAAGCGTGTTCCGTTCCGCTTTCCTGCCGTCCCATTCGAACGTCATATTTATAGTGTACACCATAAATCAGGCACAGTCAAGGCCCAGAATTGTCTCGTGGCTGCGAAGGATAGCATACGGTTCCCTGAAGCCTGTGTAATCCTGTTGCGATCATGCCTATATTTATAGCAATCTGCGCGAGGCAAGACTTTTTTGCGCGGGAGGGCGCAATTACATATAATTTGTAACTGCTCAGGTAGCCAGAATCCAGAAGCCAGAATTCAGAATAATCTGCAACTTCTTACTCCTGACTACTGAATTCTGACTACTGTCTACCTGAGTAGTTACTATAATTTGAAGAACGGTTTGCGGTTAAAAATGGAGGACCGGAAATGAGCGTACTCTCTAAAATTCAGCTTGAAAAATATGCGGACGTGCTTATCTGGGGACTTACCACCAGCCGCCCCGGCTTCAAAAAATACGACACAGTACTTCTCCGCTGCGACCTGGAAGGCCGCGAACTTGGAGAAATAATACACCGCAAGCTGGTACAGCGGAAGTATAACGTGGTTTTCCGGTTCATGGCGAGCCCTGAACTTGAGCGCGATTTTTATGAATTCTCGGATAAAAAACAGCGGACATTCATCCCCGCCGGAGACCGTGAGTTATACTCCGCCATCAACGGCAACATATACGTGCACGCCCCTGCCTCGCTTACCCACCTGAAGGGGATAGACACCCGGCGCCAGTCTCAGGCGGCCGTAGCCCGCAAATTCCTGCGCGACATAATGAACAAGAATGAGGAGCAGGGGAAGTTCGGCTGGACCCTCTGCACCTATCCCACCGGCGAGCTGGCAAAACAGGCAAGGCTCTCCATAAAGCAATACTCAAGCCAGATAGTCAGGGCATGCTTCCTCAACGAGCCCGCTCCGGCCAAAAAATGGGCGCAGATATACAAAGATACGGCGGAGATAAAGAAGTGGCTCAACGGACTCAGGATCGCCGTCATACGCACCGAGTCCAGGTCAATGGACTTAGAGGTAAAGCTCGGTGAGATGCGGAAATTCCTGGGCGTCAGCGGCCACAAT
>CAZYFL010000255.1:1953-3831 GCA_964646805.1 uncultured Elusimicrobiaceae bacterium
GCTTTGAAATCTTCACCTCTCCGGATTGGCGCGGCACCCGCGGCCGCTACTTCGCCAACCTGCCCGCCTTCCGCGGCGGCAACTATGTGGAAGAAATCCGACTGGAGTTCAAGGACGGGCGCGCCGTCAGGATTTCCGCCAAAAAGGGAGACGAGTATGTCAGGAAGATAATGGCTACCGACAAGGGGGCATCACAGTTGGGCGAATATTCTCTGACCGACCGCCGCTTCTCCAGGATAGACAGGTTCATGGCGGACACGCTGTTTGATGAAAACCACGGAGGGAAACACGGTAACTGCCATGTGGCCATAGGCGACTCCTACTCCGATGCCTACGCCGGCGATATTTCAAAGCTGACGAAGGAGAAGAAGGAGAAATTGGGCTACAATAACTCGGCCGTGCACTGGGACCTAGTAAACACGGAAGATAAAAAGGTTACGGCTACCCTGAAGAGCGGCAAAAAAATAACGATCTACGAAAAAGGACAGTTCAGATATTAACAATCCTTAGTCACTTGTCCAGCATGTCCACACTTTTCGCATCCTTAAAAACTGAGCGTGGCCGGCATGTGGCCGGGGCGGTATTCCTGGCCGGTCTTTCGGCTATGTTTCTCTTTTGCGGCTACGAGTTTATACGCTCGCCCGCTGAATCCATCTTTATTGACCGGTTCGGCGCCGATGCCAAGCCCTACGCTATAGCTTGCGTGCCTTTTATGATGGCCGCAATGATCTACGGCTACGGCCGCCTGCTTTCCTCCGTGGGGGCCAAAAAGGCCATGGCGGTTTCTATGCTGGGCAGCGCGGTTTTTTTAATGCTGGCCTGGCTGCTACTCGGACGCGCCGGAAAGTGGCTGGCCTTCCTGCTGCTGGTTTTTAAGGAATCCTATGTGGTGATAATCTCCGAGCAGTATTGGTCCTTCATAAACAGTGTGCTGAAGGACGAAGAGGGAAAGATTTTCAACGGCCCGATGGCCGGCCTGGGGGCATTGGGTTCGCTTGCAGGAGGCTGGCTGCTGGGGCGGTACGCGGTGGGCTTGGGCACGGAGACGTTTGTGGTTTTCAGCGCCATAGCAATACTGCCGGCGGCCGGGCTTTTCTGGATTGGCTGCAACAATGCGGGGGAACCCAGGCCGGCGGCAGACGAGGCGGGGGGCAAAAAGGGACACCTGCGCCTGAGCATACTGACTGAAAACCGCACGGTGCTGTTCATAGCTTGCATAATCTTTGCCGCGCAGGTGGTGGCCACGGCGCTGGACTTCCGCTTCACGCAACTGGTGCAGGACTTCATGCCGCTCAAGGACGAGCGCACGGCTTACTTGGGGCGCTTCTGGATGAACGTTAATATCTTCTCATTCTCCATGCAGTTTCTGGCCGCGCCGCTGTTGTTGCGCTATATCCCGCGCCGCGGCATACTTACGGCAATTCCGGCTGTGCACATTGTCGCCTGCGTGTTGCTTTTTATAAACCCCACGCTGGGCCTGGCCTCAACGGCCTTCCTGCTGTTCAAGGGAATGGATTATTCCATCTTCCGCGCGTCCAAAGAAACGCTCTACATTCCGTTCTCTTACGATACACGCTACCGCGCTAAGCAGATAGCCGATGCCTTCACCTACCGCTTCGCCAAAGGAGTCACGGCAACCTGTGTGTCCGGACTTAAGGCCGTGGGTTCCATAGCGCCCGGTTTTTATCCGGCTCTGGGAGCGGTTTTTTCCGCTGTCTGGCTGGCGCTGTCCTTCCCGCTCACGGCAAAAAAGTAAACGCAGCGTGATTAACAGTCTGCCTTGACATAGATTATATGAACTGCTTAAATTCATTAAGAGACAGCAACTGCTCAGGTAGCCAGAATCCAGAAGCCAGAATTCAGAATAATCTGCAACTT
>CAZYFL010000256.1:0-3817 GCA_964646805.1 uncultured Elusimicrobiaceae bacterium
CATGGACGACCGTTGCAATCGTCGGAGCACGATGATATCTACGAATTTGGGGTTTTCGGTCATGGCAATTCCCTTTTGGTTATAAGGTATTTAGACACTCTTCCGGCAGTTGCCATGGACTTTATTCGCGATAATTCACCTCACCCCGGAACAGGCGGCGCACAGCGGTTTGACGTCATTCTCGCTGAAAAAAACCGAAAAAATACTTTCGCCGCACCTGAAGCACCTCATTGGTTCAAGCGTTTTGTTCAGCGGGTTCCAGTAAATTGTATGGAATCCGCGGGCCTGCCTGCGGAAAACTTCGCATTTTACCGCAAGCACCGGCATGTCCAGCCTGACCAGAACATGCGGCGTTATCACGGTTTTTATGGCATACCGTTCATCCAATTCGGCTATTTTCCTGCGTAATTCCAGTTCAACGGCCCTGCGTTTATCCTCCCGCCCCCGGAGGGCGGAATTTTCCCGTTCACGCGAGGTTGTTTCATCGCGAAGAAGCGCGTGATAATACTCACGGATTCGTTTTCTGTCGCGCCGGAGGCCGGTTTCCAGCCTTAAAACAAATTGCGCCGCCTTTTCCTCAATTTTGACCATCAGCCCGCGCGCCGCATATTGAAATGTTACACCCGGGCCGGAGTCTTCGCGTTCATTTCCGGAGGCTGTCCCGGCCGGAATGCCGCCGGTCGGGTCCTCCGGCCCGCACAGCCCAATGACCTCCGGCCCCAGCGTATCGGGAATAAGGACCTCCGCCCCCGATGCGGCGTTGACGGTTATTGAAAACAATTCCTCCCAGCGTTCATATGAATCCATCGCGACATGAAAATACCAGGTATGATATTCAACACGGTCCGGCTCCGAGCCGATTACTTTCACTTTGGCGTTTTGCCAGGTAAACGCCCTGGCCACCGGTTCGTCCATCGCGGCTTTTTTAAGGTAAAGTCCGGGAATATGGAACAATCCCGAGCCGGGCTCGGTATCCAGCAAAGGCCGCAGGCGTTCCGGAAATTCCGCCGTCAGGTTTACGGCCAGGCAGTTTTCACCGGGCTGGTACGACAAGCGAAGATTTTCCGCGCCGCCAAACTCGGCCGCGGCATCGGGAGGTAGCAAGGCCAATCCTTCCGGAGCCGTCTCCGGCCAATCCACCAGAGCGCCATGCCGTTCTAAAACGGTTTTCGCAAACTCCCGCAGGCGCGGCCGGATATCACGGCTCATTCGTAATCCTCGCCGAAAAGAGCTTCATCCAATTCGCGGCTTTTGACATATTCTTCCTGCGCTTTCAACAGAGATTCCCCGAGTTTGTCGAATTCCGAGTCAAGCCCGGCTTTATCTTTTGTCCGCAGCCAAAGATTAAAAACCAGCGATTCAAAATCTTCGCCGCCTTCTAGATTGCCGAGTATTGAGCCGACCTCGCCGATCACAAGTTCGAACATATGGATTTTGTCGTCCAATATGCGGAGAATCCTCTCTTCCATAGAGCCTGCGGTGCAAAGGTTGAAAATAAACACTTCGCGCGTCTGGCCGATACGATGGAGCCGCCCGATACGCTGTTCTATGCGCATTGGATTCCAGGGCAGGTCAAAATTGATAAGCGTATTGGCGAATTGGAGGTTATGGCCTTCTCCTCCGGATTCGCCGCACAGCATGACAGGCGTATTTGAGCGGAAATCTTCAACGGCCTGTTCTTTTTCCCGCGCCGTACCGCTGCCGGAAAAAACGGAAAAACGAATGCCGGCAGCCGTTAATGTGCGGCCAAGCCGGGCAAGTGTCGCCCGGAAATTTGCGAAGACGAGCGTCTTGCCTTCGCGGTTTTGGTTCAGAAGTTCAAGGAGCTTGCGCTCCTTTGCGGACAGAGCCGGCCGCCGGGCAAGTTCCATGAACGGCGGCGTCTGTCCGCCCGAAGCCGTCATTCTTTCCAGCGATGCGGCAAGAGCCGCCGGATGGCTACCCGCCGCCAGTAGCAGCGAATTCATCCGCATCCGCGCCAATCCCGGGGAATCGGGAACGGCTTCACAGTTTTCAGGGAATTCCGTCGGCGGTAAAGAGCTGGTTTCGCCGGCGCCGGTTTCGGCATGGTTTATTTCAGCGGCCGGCGCGCATTTTGCCGAGGAACGGCTGTTTCTCAGATAGGAGTCCAGTCCGGAGTAAAGCTGCGCCTCATCCGGTTCGGGACTGAGAACAAAAGTCTGGGCGTAACGCTTCGGCAGATTGATGTTTACAAGGCTTCTGGTATTGCGCACCATCACTTCGCCAAGCAGGGAACGCAGGTTATGCCTGTTGAGTGGATCCCGCGGAGCGCCGCGCCGGATGTAGGTTTTCCTGAAGACTTTTTCGGTTTTGAGATGCCCCGGTTCCAGCAGCGTCAGCAGATTATAGAGTTCCAAAAGGTCGTTTTGAACGGGGGTCGCCGTAAGAAGGAACAGATAGCGGCGCCGGAGCGCGTTGACAAGCTGCCAGTTCAATGTCGCGCGATTCTTGCAATGATGAGCTTCGTCTACTATAACCAGATCCCACTGGCAGGCGGTTACATGTTCAAAATGTCTGCGCCCCTTAGCCATGGAAATGGATGCCAGAACCAGATTGTTCCCGCTCCAGAATTCCGCCCCGGCGGATGCGCCGGGAACGGAAAACTCCAGGCTGAACTTGGCGGATAATTCTTCCCGCCATTGCCCCACCAGCGGGGCGGGGACAAGAATCAGCGCCCGTTTAACGATCGCTCGCAACAGATACTCCCGCAGAAGAAGGCAGGCTTCTATTGTTTTCCCCAACCCTACCTCGTCCGCCAGAAGCGCGCGCCCGCGGAAATGGCGCAAAACCTTCCTGACTGTTTCAACCTGATGGGGCAGGTGTTCAACCCCGCGCAACCCTTCAAGGCAAAGCAACTCCTCAAAGCCGCGGAGCATTTGAAGCTTCGCGAATTCAAGGCGGAGGCGCAGGCCGGCCGGATCTGGGGACGGAACACCGGTCAACGGCGGCAAGATCCGCGTCGTCACTGGAATCCCTCCCGGCGTGACTCCGTTTATGATTTCCCCGCAGTCGGTCATAATGCGCCTTTTTTAATTAATACTATTCCAGGTTTAACCGGCCAGCTGTGATTAAAAATATTTATGCGGACAACTCATCTGTAGTCATTCCAGGCAGCAGGCGTTGTTTGCGGGCCTCGTCACGCACGCCCCTGCCGGTTTCGTAGTTGTCGCCGGTTATTGGTCAGGTTAGGGGCAAGCACAAAAAAATTGCGTATACCCCCGGCCCGATGTAAATAAATTTATAAAGCCGGATCATTTCTCCCTGAACATATCTTACAAAATTGCTTTGAAACTACTGGAGCGGTTTATAAAAGTATAGCAGACCAACGCGACAGCGTCATGACGCTAAGGCGTAAAAACACTTCACGCTGCCGCCCAAGACTGCGGTTCAGACAGTAGAATAAGGGCTTCCGACGGAGCGGACACAAAAGCTTCATCTCAGGCTCCCGGAAAGCCTCCGACGAGACTTTTGCTACTGTCTGAGCCGCAGGTTATTCACGTTAAGATTTGTTCAGTTTTAGGGGCGCGCTCCACTTAACGCGCGTATCACGAACGTGTTGCTGTCGCCTATTCGGGAATATGACAGCCCTTTGGTCTTAAGGAACAACAGGGCGTCCACGACGGTCGTCCTGGTCATTTCGGCGCTTATAGGCAGATCCATTGCGTTGCCCACCACGACAAAATTCACTTTGGATTGTGCCGATATTCTGTCCAAAAAATCAGCCAATCTGGAATCGTGAACTTTTGTAACTACTCAGGTAGACAGAATTCAGGAGTCAGAATTCAGAATAGCCTGC
>CAZYFL010000257.1:0-2452 GCA_964646805.1 uncultured Elusimicrobiaceae bacterium
AGGCTATTCTGAATTCTGACTCCTGAATTCTGTCTACCTGAGTAGTTACTTATATGAAGCAAATATTTTTGGCCATGATTTTATTATGCGCAGATGCCGGCGGGGCGGGCGCGCGGGAGGCCGCGGTGGCCGGACAGTTTTATCCAGCAGACAAGGCGGCGCTTTCCGGTTTTGTGGACGCGGCGCTGGCCGCCGGAGGAGAGAAGCGGCCGGCGGGGGAAATTGCGGCCGTCCTGGCGCCGCATGCCGGGTATGAATATTCGGGAAAGATGGCGGGTCTGGCTTATAAGTTTATCGGCGACAGTTACGATACGGTCGTGATACTGGCCGCCGGGCATACGGAAGGCGTGAAGGGCTCGGCTATGCTGGCTTCTGACTTTTATGAAACCCCGCTCGGCAAAGTATTCCCTGACAAGGCGCTTGCCGCCGCGCTGATGAAGGCGAGCCCCCTTTTTGAGGAGCGTCCCTCCGCCCACGCGCGGGAACACGCCGTGGAAGTGCAGTTGCCCTTCCTGCAGCGCAAGCTTAAAAAGCCCTTTAAGCTTCTGGCAGCCGTCCTTAACACAAACGACCTCAAGTCCCTTAAAACCATAGGCGCCGCGCTGGCCGCTTCCCTCAAGGGGAAGAAAGCCCTGCTTGTTATTTCCACGGATTTTTCGCATTATCCCCGCAAAAACGACGCGGCCGCGGCCGACGGGGCCATGCGCCTGGCTATTGAAAGTATGGACCTGGAGCTGGTCTGGACCGCTTCGCGGAGTCTCCTTGATAAAAGAATACCCGGCCTTGAAACCTGCGCCTGCGGAGAGGCCGCCCTGGAGGCCGGCATGGAGGCCGCGCGCCTGCTGGGCGCCCGATCTTTCCATACGCTGAAACTTTCGGACTCTTACGCCGAGAACCCCCGCCCCGGCCCCGACAGAGTGGTCGGCTATATCTCGGGGCTTTTCCTGAAGTTGGGAAAACCGGACATCCGGCTTTCCAGGGAGCAGAAAGCGGCTCTGCTCAAAGAGGCCCGCCTCACGCTGGAAAATCATTTCGCGGGCAAAGAGCCGCCGGCCGGTCTTGAACCGGACCCGCGCCTTAACCTGCCGGGCGCGGTATTCGTAACCCTTACAAAGGGCGGCCAATTGCGGGGATGCGTGGGCACCGTCGCGCCGTCCATGACGCTGATGGACGCGGTGCGCTACGGCGCTTTCGGTGCGGCTTTCCGCGACGGCAGGTTCCAGCGCCTGAAGCGGGAAGAGCTGGCTGAAATTAAAATAGAAGTCTCGGCGCTTTCACCGCTAAAGCCGTCGAACGCGGGGGATTTAATGCCCGGAGTTCACGGCGTAGTTGTGGTAAAGAACGATAGATCCGGTCTTTTTCTGCCGCAGGTCTGGGAGCAGATACCGGCTAAAGAAAATTTTATCGGGGAATTGTGCGAACAGAAAGCGGGCCTGCCCCGCGACTGCTGGAAGGACGCCGGGACGCGGCTTTATTCTTTTACCGTGGATTCTATTAAGGAATAATTCCTCTCCCCCAGCTGTATCCATGCCCCTGCGGCCAGCGCCCCAAGCGCGGCCAATCCGGAAAAACACAGCGCCCCGCGTATCCCCGCTATGGGCACGGCAAAGGCCGCGGTAGCCAGGCCGCCGGCGGCCCCGCCAACTAGGTCCCAGGCGTAAACCTCTCCGCCCTTTTTCATGGAGGCTGCCGCAAAAAAGGCCCCCGACAAGAATCCGCCGGCAAGAACTAAAACCCGCGCGGTCCCCGCCGCCTGGGTTAGTTCAGGCAGCAGCGCGCAGGTCAGCGCCAGAGCCGCCCCGCCCGCCTCAAATACGAGTATGATACGGCAGGGATGAGGGGTGGAGCGGGGGAAAGGGAGAAGGGATGAAGGCGCATGCGCAGGCATCGCCGCCCAGGCCCCGCCCGCCGCCCCGGCCATGAACAAGGCGAACATCGCGCCCAGTTCAGGGCTCAGCCTGCCGGTCTTTGCCTGGAAAGCCAGCAGCACGGCGGTCTCAAAAGCCAGGCCCCAGAACCCCATTAAAAAAGCTTCCCCCGTGCGCTCCTCCAGAGTAAATTTCAGGATGCCTTTCAGCCGGAATGCCGCAAACAGACCGGCTGCCGTCAGCGCGACCAGCCCCAGTAGGGATACAGGGGACATCACCATTGAAAGCCAGGCCCGCCAGAACCTGAAGTAGGCCAGCGGGTTTAAATCCGTATTAAGCGGCGGGTTCTTAACCTTTCCTATTTCACCGGCGGCCCAGGCGCGCCGGTAAGGATGCAGTATAAAGGGGAAGGCGGATGGAACTACAGTTTTTGACTTTATCCCGCGCCGGGCGTAAGCGGCCGCCAGGACGGCAGGGTCAAGGTCCAGTGGTTTTGCCGAGGCCAGCACAGTAAGCCGGGCGCCCGGTATTATTTCAAGGCTGGGGAAAACAGTCCGGGCCGAAGCCAGAACGCAGGCTGCGGC
>CAZYFL010000257.1:2462-3805 GCA_964646805.1 uncultured Elusimicrobiaceae bacterium
CCGGTTATTTTTCCAGGGGGGGGCAAACCCGCCGGGCCCCACGCCACACGCGGGACGGCGGCGTAAGCCGCAGCCTGCGGGACATAGTTCTCGGCGAAAGGGAGTTGGAAAACCAGAACTCCTTCAGGTTTCAGCATGACGGCTGCCGTCCGGAAATACTCCAGGGTGAAAAATCTGTTCTGCGCGGCGTTCTCCGGCGAGACGCCGGCCTGGAAAATAACGCTGTAATAGCCTTCCCTGTTTTTCAGCCCGCGCGGATCGGCGCGCAGCAGCTTGAAAGTTTTTTTATCCGCGCGGGTTTGTTCAGCCAGAGCCCCTGCCTTAAATAAATCCGGTTCCGCTATTTCAACAGCCTCCGGCTTATGCCTTAAAACCTCGGGCAGGACAAAGAAGGCCCCGCCGCCGTGCAACAGCGCTTTCCCCGGTTTCTTCAGCGCTAAAAGGGCTATATGTACGAGCTCCTCGGGGGCCGTAGTTTCCGGCGCGTAAAGCAGCCGCCCGTCCTCGTAAAATAGAAAATCCGCATGTCCGGTCAGCGCCAGGCGGCTGCCTTCAGTCTGTATCACCAGCCCCGGTCTGTGGGCAGGGGATTTCAGCGTCCAGCTCCGGGGAGCCGCAAAATTAATCGCTCCCAGCGCCAGTGCGGCCGCCAGCGCTGCTGAAAGCCGCCGGACTGAAAAAGGTTTAAGCGCATAAGCCGCGCAGAGGACGAGAGCCGGCGCGGCCAGCGCCGCAGCAGCCTCAAGACCGGGGAAATAGCGGTAATAGAATACCGTAAAAAGTCCGGCGGCGGCGGCCCCGGCCGCCTCGGCCGCGTAAAAAAAGGCGGGAGTGGCCGCCTGCCTGCCGGCAGGCAGGCGCATGGCCGCCCCCGCGGCGTAGCCGTTAGCAAGCCCAGCCGGCAGGCAAAGCAGGGCGGAGCCTGCAAGCATGGTAAAAAGTCCTGGCTGGGACATGCCGGGCAGCAGGCCCGGGGCCAGTCTGGCCAGGAGCAGGTTTAGCGGAGCGGAGACGGCAAAAATAATACAGCCCAGGCTGAAAGCCCGGCCGTCCGCGGGGCGCGCTCCCAGCCGCACCCCCGCCGCTGTCCATAAAAGCCAGCAGGCCAGCGCCGCCGCCAGCGAGAGTTCATGCGCCGTGAAGACCTGCGCAATTTCCCGTAGCAACAGGGCCTGGGCCAGCAGAGAGTAAAATCCGAATAACAGGAACATAGGCATGTGGAAAGGTATAGGTTAAAGGTAGAGGCAAAATAAGAAATTACAGCCGCTTTACCTTTCCATTTTACCTGCCTGAAATTTCAGCATAAGGGCGCCGGTGCCGAATTTTAGACAAAACAGTGCAGG
>CAZYFL010000258.1:0-3800 GCA_964646805.1 uncultured Elusimicrobiaceae bacterium
GGAGAATCCGGAGTTCCGCTATAAAACGCTTATTCCCTGCAATTTGTATGGGCGCTGGGATAAGTTCGAGCCGGAGCACTCTCACATGATACCGGCCGTGATACGTAAAGTCCACATGGCCAAAATCAGCGGTGATAAAACCGTTGAGATATGGGGTGACGGAACCGCCAGGCGCGAGTTCATGTACGCCGGGGATATAGCCGACTGTATACACCGCGCGATAACCGACTTTGATTCCATGCCTGAAATCATGAACGCGGGCGTAGGGGACGACTATTCCGTAAACGATTATTATCGGGCCGTGGCCGAAGTTGTGGGTTATAAAGGCTCTTTTACGCATGACATCACGAAGCCCGCAGGGATGGCTCGCAAACTTGTGGACACTTCGCGCATGAACGACTGGGGCTGGAAGCCCGCCACTCCGCTGAGAGACGGCATAGCCGCATCCTATGAATTTTTTAAATCCCGCTATGGGGATACAAAATGATACCACTGATGAAGAACACCTTTCTGAACGAGTACGAAACCAAGAAGGAGCTTGTGGATTTTATTCTGAAGGCTAAAGTTCTCAGCATGGGTGAGAAATGCCTTGAATTTGAAAAGGCTTTTGCCAAAGTGCAGGGACGCAGGCACTGTATACTTTTTAACAGCGGCGGTAGCGCCAACCTGGCCCTGATGCAGGCGCTCAAGAACCTGGGCCGCCTTAAGGACGGGGATAAAGTAGGCTTTTCTGCCCTCACCTGGTCCACCAACGTGATGCCGATACTCCAGTTGGGAATGAAAGCCGTGCCGGTGGACTGTGATGCCCAGGCGCTGAACTGCATGGCAGCCAACCTCTCCGAAACCCTTAAGACGGTAAAGCTGAACGCTTTCTTTATCACCAATGCGCTTGGGTTTGCCGGGGACCTGCCAGAAATCCGCGAGGTCTGTCAAAAGAACGGCGTACTGCTGATAGAGGACAACTGCGAGTCGCTATGCACGGCTCTGCCCGGAGGGAAAACCGGTAATTTCGGTCTGGCCGCCACCTTCTCTTTCTTCGTGGCGCACCATATGTCCACCATAGAGGGCGGCTGCGCCTGCACCGACGACGACGAACTGGATGAGATGCTGCGCATCGCCCGCGCCAACGGCTGGGACCGCAACCTGAATTTTGCGGCGCAGCGCCGCCTTAGGGAGAAGCATGGCGTTAAAAGCGAATTCGAGGCCAAGTATACCTTCTACGACCTGGGTTTTAACCTGCGCCCCACTGAGATAACCGGTTTCCTGGGGCTTACGCAGTTAAAATATCTTGAGGACAACTGCGCCGTCCGCCAGAAGAACTACATGCTACTCGAAGAGGAAGTTAACAATAACCCGGACTTGTTGCCTATAAAGCGCGGCCACCTGTCTTTCTTGTCCAACTTCGCCTTTCCCGTTATCTGCAAAACCAGGGAGTTGCGCGGCAAGTATATAGAGCAGTTCTCCGGTGACGGAGTGGAGATACGGCCGATAATAGCCGGGAACATGCAGCGCCAGCCCTTTTTTGCCAGGTACGTCGGAGGGGAGTGGAACCTGAAAGGCGCGGAATTCCTGCATGAGTGCGGCTTCTACTTCGGGAATTATCCTGAGCTGACGGAATCAGATCTGGACATGCTCAAGAGCTGCCTGCGGAAGTATTGAACCGGCAATGATATGACCGGTAAATTAGACAAAAAGATCCTGGCCGTTCTGATGGAATGGGATTATTGCGATCCTAAGCGCGGCCCGTCTATGGACAAGGAGTGCTTTTACAGGAACCTCAAAAAAATAGCCGCCAATGTTGAGCCGTTCTGGTACGACCCGTACATCAACGACATTCTCAAACTTCAGGAGATGCTTCTTGAAAAGGCAGGGGCTTACAACCCGGACCTTATATTCTTTGTGCCGTACCTGGATCAGTTCCTGCCCGAAACCCTCGATTCCCTGAAGGCACGCTGGCCCACACTGGCCTGGTTCGGAGACGATACCTGGCGCTTTGAGCTTTACACCGCAAAAATGGCGCCGCATTTTTCCCACGCGGCCACCACGGACCCTTTCAGCGTCGGGAAATATAAAAAAATAGGCATTACCCCCATCATTACCCAGTGGGCCGCGCAGCTTAGCGGTCCCGCGCCGGCCTCGGTGCCGCCGGATTCTTATGATTATCAAGTCTCTTTTGTGGGCGGCTACAACCGGTTCCGCGCCTGGTGTATAGAGCGGCTGGCGAAGGCGGGGATAAAGGTGGACTGCTTTGGGGCGGGCTGGCTCGCAGGCAGGGTTTCCTTTGAAGAAATGGACAGAATATTTTATAAAACTAAAATTAACCTTAACCTCTCGAACAGCGTCAGCCAGGATATCAGGTTCATCTTCAGTAGTTTCCGTTCCGCAGTGAACTATGTCCGTTCGCCCAAGAGGGCCGAGCAGATAAAAGCCCGTAATTTTGAAATCCCGCTGGCGGGTGGATTCCAACTGACTAATTATGTGGCCGGAATAGAGCGCTATCTGAAGATAGGCGGGGAAGTGGCGGTCTTTACCTCTCCTGAAGAGTGCGCGCAACAGATCAAGTATTATCTGGCAAATGAGATGGAACGGGTCTCTATCCTGCTGGCCGGAACAAGGCGGGCCGAAAAAGAACACACCTACGAGGCCCGGTTCAGGAAAATACTGGAAGAGATATGGGGATAAAAGAGGTCGCAATTTACGCCGGCGCCGCGTATGCTAACGACGAACTATTTAATCCTGGAAGCCGGTTAAACCGCGATAATTGCCTGGCCGGGTTTAGAGCCCTTAAAAGCGCTATTGAGTCTTCCGGCGGCGTATGCAGCACTTTTGACGTCTATCTTAGCCGGAATCTAGCCCCTGACACGGTTCTTTTCCTTGATATCCCTTTGCGACCGGTGCGCGAGCTCCTTGGAAAGTGGGCGGACAACGTTGTTAAGTGCGTTATTTTGCAGGAGCCGGAGACTATTATTCCGCGTAACTGGAATATTTCCCTGCATGAACAGTTTAATTTTATTTTCACCTGGAACGATGTTCTTGTAGATGATAAAAGGTACTTTAAATTTAACTACGGAAGTGTTTTGCCGGCCGTTATCCGGAAAGACCTGTCAAAAAAGGGGAAATTATGCGCGGTTATAGCGGGGAATCAAAAGTCGGAGAACCCTCTCGCATTGTATTCAAAACGGGAGGAGGCCATCCGTTGGTTTGAGTCCCATCATCCTGAAGAATTCGATCTTTACGGGCGGGGGTGGGACGAATACCTGTTTCAAGGGCCGCGGCCATGGCGCGCTCTAAACCGGATAAAATTACTTAAGAAACTGTTCTCCCCGTATTTCCCATCCTATAAGGGCGAGGTAGGACGGAAAACGGAGGTGCTTGAGAAGTACAGGTTTTCTGTCTGCTACGAAAACACCAGCGGGATGCCTGGCTATATAAGCGAAAAAATATTTGACTGCTTTGCAGCCGGGTGCATCCCGCTATATTGGGGAGCCCCGAACGTCAAAGACTATATCCCGGCCGATTGTTTTCTGGATAAAAGGGAATTCCCCTCATATGAAGCCCTCTACGAGCGCATGAAGGCCATGAGCGACATGGAGTACCTCTCACGCCTGGCTGCCATAGAGTCATTCCTGAACAGCGAAAAGGGCTATAAATTTTCTGTTAAGTGCTTTGCGGAAACCATAGTTAAAGCGCTTTTGGGATAAACATGAAAAAAGTTTTATTAGTCAGCCCGTCCCTGCAGGTAAACGCCCAGTCCCATTCTAAAGATAATTCCTACGGTCTCGGCCTTGCCTATCTCCACG